>NZ_JAENDM010000065.1:0-18753 GCF_019375075.1 Escherichia sp. XD33 | reverse complement strand
TGGCAGGTTCCGGCCTTCACTCTCGGCGGTGAAGCCACCGACATCGTGGTGATGCGCATTATGTGTCGTCGCGGCTTCGAAATGGACTTTGCTGAACTGTTGCTGGAAGACTACAAAGCTTCCCTGAAATATCTCAGCGATCACCCGAAACTGCAGGGTATTGCCCAACAGAACAGCTTTAAACATACCTGATAACGTTTAACGGTAACGGTGTCCCGAAACGAACCCGTTTCGGGACAATTTCCAAAGTCTGTTCACTGGCATTAGCAACGGAAAATATTGTTCTGAATACGCTTCAGAACAAAACAGGTGCGGTTCCGACAGGAATACCGTTTTAGGGGGATAATATGGCTACATCAGTACAGACAGGTAAAGCTAAGCAGCTCACATTACTTGGATTCTTTGCCATAACGGCATCGATGGTAATGGCTGTTTATGAATACCCTACCTTCGCAACATCGGGCTTTTCATTAGTCTTCTTCCTGCTATTAGGCGGGATTTTATGGTTTATTCCCGTGGGACTTTGTGCTGCGGAAATGGCCACCGTCGACGGCTGGGAAGAAGGTGGTGTCTTCGCCTGGGTATCAAATACTCTGGGGCCGAGATGGGGATTTGCAGCGATCTCATTTGGCTATCTGCAAATCGCCATTGGTTTTATTCCGATGCTCTATTTCGTGTTAGGGGCACTCTCCTACATCCTGAAATGGCCAGCGCTGAATGAAGACCCCATTATCAAAACTATTGCAGCACTCATCATTCTTTGGGCGCTGGCATTAACGCAGTTTGGTGGCACGAAATACACGGCGCGAATTGCTAAAGTTGGCTTCTTCGCCGGTATCCTGTTACCTGCATTTATTTTGATCGCATTAGCGGCTATTTATCTGCACTCCGGTGCCCCCGTTGCTATCGAAATGGATTCGAAGACCTTCTTCCCTGACTTCTCTAAAGTGGGCACCCTGGTAGTATTTGTTGCCTTCATTTTGAGTTATATGGGCGTAGAAGCATCCGCAACCCACGTCAATGAAATGAGCAACCCAGGGCGCGACTATCCGTTGGCTATGTTACTGCTGATGGTGGCGGCAATCTGCTTAAGCTCTGTTGGTGGTTTGTCTATTGCGATGGTCATTCCGGGTAATGAAATCAACCTCTCCGCAGGGGTAATGCAAACCTTTACCGTTCTGATGTCCCATGTGGCACCAGAAATTGAGTGGACGGTTCGCGTGATCTCCGCACTGCTGTTGCTGGGTGTTCTGGCGGAAATCGCCTCCTGGATTGTTGGTCCTTCTCGCGGGATGTATGTCACAGCGCAGAAAAACCTGCTGCCAGCGGCATTCGCTAAAATGAACAAAAATGGCGTACCGGTAACGCTGGTCATTTCGCAGCTGGTGATTACGTCTATCGCGTTGATCATCCTCACCAATACAGGTGGCGGTAACAACATGTCCTTCCTGATCGCACTGGCGCTGACGGTGGTGATTTATCTGTGTGCTTATTTCATGCTGTTTATTGGCTACATTGTGTTGGTTCTTAAACATCCTGACTTAAAACGCACATTTAATATCCCTGGTGGTAAAGGGGTGAAACTGGTCGTGGCAATTGTCGGTCTGCTGACTTCAATTATGGCGTTTATTGTTTCCTTCCTGCCGCCGGATAACATCCAGGGTGATTCTACCGATATGTATGTTGAATTACTGGTTGTTAGTTTCCTGGTGGTACTTGCCCTGCCCTTTATTCTCTATGCTGTTCATGATCGTAAAGGCAAAGCAAATACCGGCGTCACTCTGGAGCCAATCAACAGTCAGAACGCACCAAAAGGTCACTTCTTCCTGCACCCGCGTGCACGTTCACCACACTATATTGTGATGAATGACAAGAAACACTAACCATGTCTGAATGGTTATAAGACAAGGGAGCGATAATTCATCGCTCCCTTTTTCGTGCTTGCTGTCGTATTGACTTAACGGGGATAAGTACGAGAATGAGCGCACATCTGTTTACCGGAAACCAGCACATATGGATATCTGCTCCCGAAACGAGAAATTAGCGATTAGAAGACCGGCGATACTGGTTGCACTGGCACTTTTACTGTGTAGTTGTAAAAGCACGCCTCCAGAGTCCATGGTGACACCACCAGCGGGTTCAAAGCCACCAGCCACGACGCAACAATCGTCACAACCGATGCGTGGCATCTGGCTGGCCACGGTGTCTCGCCTCGACTGGCCACCGGTTTCCTCGGTTAACATTAGTAACCCCACCAGCCGGGCCCGTGTACAACAACAGGCGATGATCGACAAACTGGATCATCTGCAACGTCTCGGTATAAACACGGTCTTTTTCCAGGTCAAGCCGGACGGTACCGCCCTGTGGCCATCGAAAATTTTGCCGTGGTCCGATCTTATGACCGGTAAGATTGGTGAAAATCCGGGTTACGATCCGCTGCAATTTATGCTCGACGAAGCCCACAAGCGTGGAATGAAAGTACACGCCTGGTTTAACCCCTATCGCGTATCGGTTAATACGAAGCCCGGTACTATCAGGGAACTGAATAGCACTCTGTCTCAACAACCGGCGAGCGTCTATGTGCAACACCGTGACTGGATCAGAACGTCTGGCGATCGCTTTGTCCTCGACCCGGGCATCCCTGACGTTCAGGACTGGATCACATCAATAGTCGCAGAAGTGGTTTCCCGCTATCCGGTAGATGGCGTGCAGTTTGACGACTATTTCTATACGGAGTCACCGGGTTCACGGCTAAATGATAACGAAACGTACCGTAAATACGGAGGCGCATTTGCGTCAAAAGCAGACTGGCGGCGCAACAATACTCAGCAGTTAATTGCAAAGGTATCGCACACCATTAAAAGCATTAAGCCGGGAGTCGAATTTGGTGTTAGCCCGGCAGGCGTGTGGCGTAACCGATCACACGATCCGCTCGGTTCCGATACCCGAGGCGCGGCAGCCTATGACGAATCCTACGCTGACACCCGTCGATGGGTGGAACAAGGATTGCTGGATTACATTGCTCCCCAAATTTACTGGCCGTTCTCACGGAGTGCCGCGCGTTATGACGTGTTGGCAAAATGGTGGGCGGATGTCGTTAAACCGACCAGGACCCGCCTGTATATCGGTATCGCCTTCTATAAAGTGGGTGAACCCTCAAAGATAGAGCCAGACTGGATGATTAACGGCGGCGTACCGGAACTGAAAAAGCAGCTCGATCTTAACGATGCGGTACCAGAAATTAGCGGCACCATCTTGTTCCGTGAGGACTATCTGAATAAACCGCAGACTCAACAAGCGGTCAGCTATCTGCAAAGTCGTTGGGGCAGTTAAACTCCCATTCTTACTTTGTAACAAGCCGGTGCTTTACCCACCGGCTTGTTACCCTCTTGAACTATCCCACTACTAATCATGCTTACTAAAGTCAAATTAACCACGCAATTAACCACACTTAGTTAAACAGCCATAAATCCCCTAATAAAAATGTATGAATATGAAAAAACATACGATATTCGCTGTCACCGAAAAATAATTACGATGGGCTATACTCTTCTGAAGAACAGTAGCGTAGATTAAAACTCTCCTAAGTCGCTTATTTCTTTTCAGTATATCTTCATATTTCAGGAGAATATGGTGCAGTTAGTCGATCTCGCACGTTGCGTTTCGTTTTGATTCCGTCTGATTTCCCAGCCTTATAAGGGTGTGAATTATGGAGATGTATTTTAAAAGAATGAAAGATGAGTGGACCGGACTTGTCGAACAGGCAGATCCTCTCATTCGTGCTAAAGCCGCAGAAATTGCCGTTGCGCATGCTCATTATCTGAGTATCGAGTTTTATCGAATTGTCCGCATCGACCCGCATGCCGAAGAATTCTTGAGTAATGAACAAGTTGAGCGGCAGTTGAAAAGTGCGATGGAACGCTGGATTATTAACGTGCTTTCTGCCCAGGTTGACGATGTCGAAAGGCTAATACAAATCCAGCATACCGTCGCGGAAGTGCATGCCCGCATAGGAATTCCGGTAGAAATTGTCGAGATGGGGTTTCGGGTGCTGAAAAAAATCCTCTATCCGGTAATCTTCTCTTCGGATTATTCCGCCGCAGAAAAACTTCAGGTCTATCATTTCTCGATTAACAGTATTGATATCGCGATGGAAGTGATGACCCGCGCGTTTACCTTTAGTGACAGTAGTGCCTCAAAGGAAGATGAAAACTATCGTATCTTCTCGTTGCTGGAAAACGCCGAAGAAGAAAAAGAACGGCAAATAGCCTCAATACTTTCATGGGAAATAGATATTATCTATAAAATCCTGCTGGATTCTGATTTAGGCAGTAGTTTGCCTTTAAGCCAGGCTGATTTTGGCCTGTGGTTTAACCATAAAGGTCGACATTATTTTAGTGGCATTGCCGAAGTAGGCCATATCTCCCGTCTGATTCAGGATTTCGACGGTATATTCAATCAAACCATGCGTAACACCAGGAATTTGAATAACAGAAGTCTGCGGGTGAAATTTTTATTACAGATAAGAAATACTGTATCGCAAATTATTACCTTGCTGCGTGAATTGTTTGAAGAAGTATCGCGCCACGAAGTCGGTATGGATGTACTGACGAAATTACTTAACCGCCGCTTCCTGCCGACTATCTTCAAACGCGAAATTGCCCATGCCAACCGGACCGGTACACCGCTGTCAGTGCTGATTATTGACGTTGATAAATTCAAAGAGATCAACGATACGTGGGGCCATAACACTGGCGATGAAATTCTGCGTAAAGTCTCTCAGGCCTTTTATGACAACGTCCGCAGTAGTGATTATGTTTTTCGCTACGGGGGCGATGAATTTATCATTGTTTTGACTGAAGCTTCTGAAAACGAAACGTTACGTACCGCAGAACGTATTCGCAGTCGGGTGGAGAAAACCAAACTGAAAGCCGCAAACGGCGAGGATATTGCCCTCTCACTTTCCATCGGTGCCGCCATGTTTAATGGTCATCCTGACTATGAGCGCCTCATTCAAATAGCCGATGAAGCTCTGTATATCGCCAAAAGACGAGGTAGAAACCGTGTTGAACTCTGGAAAGCCAGTCTTTAGATGCGCCAGGATGCAGAGGTAATCATGAAGCTAACCGATGCGGAAAATGCCGCCGATGGCATTTTTTTCCCCGCCCTTGAACAAAATATGATGGGCGCGGTGTTAATTAACGAAAATGATGAAGTGATGTTTTTCAACCCCGCCGCAGAGAAGCTCTGGGGGTACAAACGTGAAGAAGTCATTGGCAATAACATTGATATGCTGATTCCGCGGGATTTGCGTCCTGCGCATCCTGAATACATTCGTCATAACCGTGAAGGTGGTAAAGCGCGCGTCGAGGGGATGAGTCGGGAGCTGCAGCTGGAGAAAAAAGACGGCAGTAAAATCTGGACCCGTTTTGCGCTATCGAAAGTGAGCGCCGAGGGGAAAGTTTATTACCTGGCGCTGGTACGGGATGCCAGCGTAGAAATGGCGCAAAAAGAACAGACCCGACAATTGATTATTGCCGTTGACCATCTCGACCGACCGGTGATTGTCCTCGATCCGGAACGCCATATTGTGCAGTGCAATCGCGCATTTACCGAAATGTTTGGTTACTGCATTAGCGAAGCCAGCGGTATGCAGCCCGATACACTCCTGAACATTCCTGAATTCCCTGCCGATAACCGCATTCGTTTACAACAGTTGCTATGGAAAACCGCCCGCGATCAGGACGAATTTCTGCTGTTGACGCGCACCGGTGAAAAAATCTGGATTAAAGCCTCTATCAGCCCGGTTTATGACGTGCTCGCGCATCTGCAGAACCTGGTAATGACTTTCTCGGATATCACCGAAGAACGGCAAATCCGCCAGCTTGAAGGCAATATTCTCGCCGCCATGTGCAGCAGCCCGCCATTTCATGAAATGGGGGAAATCATTTGTCGTAACATCGAATCTGTACTCAACGAATCGCATGTTTCGCTGTTCGCACTGCGCAACGGGATGCCGATACACTGGGCGTCATCTTCCCACGGTGCAGAAATTCAAAATGCGCAAAGCTGGTCAGCGACCATTCGTCAGCGTGATGGCGCGCCTGCGGGGATCCTGCAAATTAAAACCTCGTCAGGAGCAGAAACCAGCGCCTTTATCGAACGCGTGGCAGATATCAGCCAGCATATGGCCGCGCTGGCGCTGGAACAGGAAAAAAGCCGTCAGCATATTGAACAACTCATCCAATTTGATCCGATGACCGGTCTGCCAAATCGCAATAACCTGCACAATTACCTCGATGACCTGGTCGACAAAGCCGTCTCTCCGGTGGTGTATCTCATCGGTGTTGACCATATTCAGGATGTGATTGATAGCCTTGGCTATGCGTGGGCCGATCAGGCATTGCTGGAAGTGGTCAATCGCTTTCGTGAAAAACTCAAACCGGATCAGTATCTCTGTCGTATCGAAGGTACGCAGTTTGTCCTCGTGAGCCTGGAAAACGACGTCAGTAACATTACCCAAATCGCCGATGAGCTACGGAATGTGGTCAGCAAGCCGATAATGATTGACGATAAACCCTTCCCGCTTACCTTGAGTATTGGCATCAGCTACGACGTGGGTAAAAACCGCGATTACCTGCTCTCCACTGCTCACAATGCAATGGATTATATTCGCAAGAATGGCGGTAACGGCTGGCAGTTCTTCAGCCCGGCGATGAACGAAATGGTAAAAGAGCGTTTGGTTTTAGGCGCAGCGCTGAAAGAAGCGATTAGCAATAACCAACTGAAACTTGTTTACCAGCCGCAAATCTTCGCAGAAACGGGTGAACTGTACGGCATCGAAGCCCTTGCGCGCTGGCACGATCCCCAGCATGGTCATGTGCCCCCTTCACGGTTTATTTCCTCTCGCAGAAGAGATTGGTGAAATCGAAAATATTGGGCGCTGGGTCATCGCGGAAGCTTGCCGTCAGTTAGCAGAATGGCGTAGCCAGAATATTCATATCCCGGCGCTTTCCGTTAACTTGTCGGCACTGCACTTTCGCAGTAATCAACTGCCTAATCAGGTGTCTGATGCAATGCACGCCTGGGGTATTGACGGCCACCAGCTGACGGTAGAAATCACGGAAAGCATGATGATGGAACACGATACCGAAATCTTTAAGCGCATTCAGATCCTGCGTGATATGGGCGTGGGCTTATCGGTAGATGATTTTGGTACGGGCTTTTCCGGATTATCCCGCTTAGTCAGTCTTCCGGTAACGGAAATCAAAATTGACAAAAGTTTTGTCGATCGTTGTCTGACCGAAAAACGCATCCTTGCCTTACTTGAAGCCATTACCAGCATTGGGCAAAGCCTCAATTTAACCGTCGTGGCGGAAGGCGTCGAAACCAAAGAGCAATTTGAGATGCTACGCAAGATCCACTGTCGCGTTATTCAGGGATATTTCTTTTCCCGCCCCCTACCCGCCGAAGAAATTCCAGGCTGGATGAGCAGCGTGTTACCGCTGAAAATCTGACAAATTCCTCTCGCCCGCACTCGCGGGTTTTCATTTAACGTGACACTGTCACTTAAATACTGTGATTTCAGCTACGATTCCGGGAGATTCCTTCCTTAACTTCCCCTCTTGCACCAAAACTGCACTACGCTGCACAAATGTTGATCAAAAGTTAAAAAATATAACTTTAAGCCAGCATTCTGGCGCTTATCCCGGCATGGCATGAGATCTGCATAAGCGGAAAGCGCAGCAATTTTTGTCTTATACAGGAACCGTTTATGTCGGATACCACCGAACTGGTTGATTTAGCCGTAATCTTCCCTGATCTGGAGATCGAATTGAAATACGCCTGCGCTGATAACATCACAGGTAAAGCTATTTATCAGCAAGCGCGTTGTCTGCTACACAAGGATGCGATTACCGCGCTGGCGAAAAGTATCAGTATCGCCCAGCTGTCAGGCTTACAACTGGTGATTTACGATGCGTATCGCCCACAACAAGCACAGGCGATGTTGTGGCAAGCCTGCCCAGACCCGCAATATGTTGTTGATGTGACGGTCGGTTCTAATCACAGCCGTGGCACGGCGATCGACCTGACGCTTCGTGATGAGCACGGGAACATCCTCGATATGGGCGCAGGGTTCGATGAAATGCACGAGCGCTCCCATGCCTATCACCCTTCCGTCCCGCCCGCCGCTCAGCGCAATCGGCTGTTGCTGAATGCGATAATGACTGGTGGCGGTTTTGTCGGTATCTCCAGCGAATGGTGGCACTTCGAATTACCCCAGGCAGCGAGTTACCCTCTGCTCGCTGATCAATTCACCTGTTTTATATCCCCTGGCACACAACACGTCAGTTAATCAGGAAACTGTCATGAAGAGATCGATACCGTTTCGTCCCACATTGCTCGCGCTCGTCCTTGCCACAAATTTCCCGGTTGGGCACGCCGCCGTACCGAAAGATATGCTGGTGATTGGTAAGGCCGCCGATCCACAAACCCTCGACCCGGCGGTAACAATAGATAATAACGACTGGACGGTGACCTACCCGTCTTATCAGCGGCTGGTTCAGTACAAAACGGACGGTGATAAAGGCTCAACCGACGTTGAAGGCGATCTGGCAAGTAGCTGGAAAGCGTCTGACGATCAAAAAGAGTGGACGTTCACCCTGAAGGACAATGCTAAATTTGCCGATGGCACACCGGTCACTGCCGAAGCAGTAAAACTCTCTTTTGAGCGGCTACTAAAAATCGGCCAGGGGCCAGCAGAAGCATTTCCCAAAGATTTAAAGATTGATGCTCCCGACGAACATACGGTGAAGTTTACCCTTAGCCAGCCATTCGCACCGTTCCTCTACACGCTGGCGAATGACGGTGCATCCATTATCAATCCGGCGGTCTTAAAGGAACATGCAGCGGATGATGCTCGCGGCTTCCTCGCGCAAAATACCGCCGGTTCCGGACCATTTATGCTGAAAAGCTGGCAAAAAGGTCAGCAATTAGTTCTGGTGCCAAATCCGCATTACCCCGGCAATAAACCGAACTTTAAGCGAGTATCGGTAAAAATTATCGGTGAAAGTGCCTCCCGTCGCCTGCAGCTCTCCCGTGGCGACATTGACATTGCCGATGCGCTGCCGGTGGATCAACTCAACGCCCTGAAGCAGGAAAATAAAGTCAATGTGGCAGAGTATCCGTCACTGCGCGTCACCTATCTGTATCTGAATAACAGCAAAGCGCCACTTAATCAGGCGGATCTGCGTCGGGCCATTTCCTGGTCTACCGATTATCAGGGCATGGTTAACGGCATTCTGAGTGGTAACGGAAAACAGATGCGCGGCCCGATTCCGGAAGGCATGTGGGGCTACGATGCGACGGCAATGCAATACAACCATGACGAAACGAAAGCCAAAGCCGAATGGGATAAAGTGACGAGCAAACCCACCAGCCTGACGTTTCTCTACTCCGATAACGATCCGAACTGGGAGCCTATTGCTCTGGCGACACAATCCAGTCTCAACAAGCTGGGCATCAATGTGAAGCTGGAAAAGCTGGCGAACGCCACCATGCGCGACAGAGTGGGTAAAGGTGATTACGACATTGCGATTGGCAACTGGAGTCCGGATTTTGCCGACCCGTATATGTTTATGAATTACTGGTTTGAGTCAGACAAAAAAGGTCTGCCGGGTAACCGCTCGTTCTATGAAAACAGTGAGGTCGATAAGTTACTGCGCAATGCGCTTGCGACCACCGACCAGACGCAGCGTACCCGGGACTACCAGCAGGCACAGAAAATCGTCATTGATGACGCTGCTTATGTGTACCTGTTCCAGAAAAACTACCAACTGGCGATGAACAAAGAGGTGAAAGGCTTTGTGTTCAATCCCATGCTGGAACAGGTCTTCAATATCAATACCATGAGTAAATAACGTGACCTTCTGGAGTATTTTACGCCAACGCTGCTGGGGGCTGGTGCTCGTGGTGGCGGGCGTCTGCGTGATTACGTTTATTATCTCGCATCTGATCCCTGGCGATCCGGCGCGGTTACTGGCGGGTGACCGCGCCAGCGATGCTATCGTGGAAAATATTCGCCAGCAACTGGGACTGGACCAGCCACTGTATGTACAGTTTTACCGCTACGTCAGCGACCTGTTTCATGGTGACCTGGGAACATCCATTCATACCGGGCGTCCGGTGCTGGAAGAGTTGCGTATATTTTTCCCGGCGACGCTGGAACTGGCTTTTTGTGCCCTGCTGCTGGCACTCCTGATTGGCATCCCGCTGGGCATACTCTCTGCAGTCTGGCGAAATCGCTGGCTGGATCATCTGGTGCGAATAATGGCCATTACCGGAATCTCCACACCTGCGTTCTGGCTTGGACTGGGCGTCATTGTGCTGTTTTATGGTCATCTGCAAATTCTTCCCGGCGGCGGAAGGCTTGATGACTGGCTGGATCCACCAACGCACGTTACCGGCTTTTATCTGCTCGATGCGCTGCTTGAAGGCAACGGTGAAGTCTTCTTCAATGCGTTGCAACATCTCATCTTACCGGCATTAACGCTGGCGTTCGTTCACCTGGGAATTGTCGCTCGCCAGATCCGCTCAGCGATGCTGGAACAATTGAGTGAAGACTACATTCGTACCGCCCGGGCCAGCGGCTTGCCCGGCTGGTATATCGTTTTATGTTATGCGCTACCCAATGCGTTGATCCCATCGATTACCGTATTGGGTCTGGCGCTGGGCGATTTGTTGTATGGCGCAGTGCTCACCGAAACCGTTTTTGCCTGGCCCGGAATGGGTGCATGGGTAGTAACATCAATACAGGCGCTCGACTTCCCGGCAGTGATGGGCTTTGCCGTCGTGGTTTCATTTGCTTATGTGCTGGTCAACCTGGTGGTGGATTTGCTCTATTTGTGGATTGATCCGCGTATCGGACGTGGAGGTGGTGAATGATGCTAAGCGAGGAAACGTCCGCCGTACGCCCACAAAAACAAACGCGATTTAACGGTGCAAAACTGGTATGGATGCTGAAAGGCAGTCCGCTCACCGTGACTGGCGCAGTCATCATTGTATTAATGCTATTGATGATGATTTTTTCACCGTGGCTTGCGACGCATGATCCCAACGCCATTGATTTAACCGCCCGCCTTTTGCCGCCTTCTGCGGCGCACTGGTTTGGCACCGATGAAGTGGGACGCGATCTGTTCAGCCGCGTACTGGTCGGCAGTCAGCAATCAATTCTCGCCGGATTAGTCGTGGTTGCCATTGCGGGTATGATTGGTTCGCTACTCGGATGTCTATCCGGTGTGCTTGGCGGACGCGCAGACGCCATCATCATGCGCATCATGGACATTATGCTGTCGATTCCTTCGTTGGTACTGACAATGGCACTGGCTGCCGCTCTCGGGCCGAGTTTGTTTAACGCCATGCTGGCTATTGCTATTGTGCGAATTCCCTTTTATGTGCGCCTGGCGCGGGGGCAAGCATTAGTTGTACGCCAGTATACCTATGTTCAGGCGGCGAAAACCTTTGGCGCGTCTCGTTGGCATCTGATCAACTGGCATATTTTACGTAACTCCCTGCCGCCGCTGATCGTGCAGGCATCGCTGGATATCGGTAGCGCGATTTTAATGGCCGCCACGTTGGGATTTATTGGCCTGGGTGCTCAACAACCGAGTGCTGAATGGGGCGCGATGGTAGCAAATGGTCGCAACTATGTACTCGATCAGTGGTGGTATTGCGCATTTCCGGGGGCAGCGATTTTGCTTACCGCCGTCGGGTTTAATCTCTTTGGTGATGGTATTCGCGATCTGCTTGACCCGAAAGCAGGAGGAAAGCAGTCATGACCCAACCCGTTCTGGACATCCAACAACTGCATTTGAGTTTCCCCGGTTTTAACGGTGATGTTCACGCGCTCAACAATGTGTCCTTGCAGATTAACCGCGGTGAAATTGTCGGTCTGGTGGGAGAATCCGGCTCAGGTAAATCAGTCACCGCAATGCTGATTATGCGTCTGCTACCGATGGGCAGTTATTGCGTACATCGGGGGCAGATTTCACTGTTGGGAGAAGATGTTCTTAACGCTCGGGAAAAACAGCTTCGTCAGTGGCGCGGCGCACGAGTGGCGATGATCTTTCAGGAACCGATGACCGCCCTTAATCCGACACGTCGAATAGGTCTTCAGATGATGGACGTGATCCGCCATCATCAACCAATAAGTCGTCGGGAAGCCAGAGCTAAAGCGATTGCCCTGCTGGAAGAGATGCAAATCCCGGATGCCGTGGAAGTTATGTCGCGCTATCCGTTTGAGCTTTCAGGTGGTATGCGCCAGCGGGTAATGATTGCGCTGGCATTCTCCTGCGAGCCGCAATTGATTATTGCCGACGAACCGACTACGGCGCTGGACGTCACGGTGCAGTTGCAGGTACTGCGTTTGCTTAAACATAAAGCCCGCGCCAGTGGAACTGCGGTTCTGTTCATCAGCCATGATATGGCCGTGGTGTCGCAACTGTGCGATAGCGTTTACGTGATGTATGCCGGAAGCGTAATTGAAAGCGGCGTGACGGCAGACGTTATCCATCATCCCCGGCATCCGTATACCATTGGTTTGCTGCAATGCGCACCAGAACATGGAGTACCACGCCAGCTATTACCCGCCATTCCAGGGACGGTACCAAACCTCACCCATTTGCCTGACGGCTGCGCTTTTCGCGATCGTTGCTATGCGGCAGGTGCACAGTGTGAAAACGTCCCGGCGCTGACAGCGTGTGGTGACAACAACCAGCGCTGTGCCTGTTGGTATCCGCAGCAGGAGGTTATAAGTGTCTGACACGTTATTAACGTTACGCGACGTCCATATCAATTTCCCGGCCCGTAAAAACTGGCTTGGTAAAACTACGGAACATGTTCATGCCATTAATGGTATTGATTTACAGATCCGCCGTGGTGAAACCTTAGGGATCGTCGGCGAGTCAGGCTGCGGCAAAAGCACCCTCGCACAGCTTTTAATGGGTATGCTGCAACCGAGCCACGGGCAGTACATCCGTTCTGGCTCACAACGCATTATGCAGATGGTGTTTCAGGACCCGCTCTCTTCGCTTAATCCGCGCTTACCGGTGTGGCGCATCATCACAGAACCGCTCTGGATAGCTAAGCGTAGTAGTGAACAACAGCGGCGAGCGTTGGCAGAGGAGTTGGCTGTGCAGGTGGGTATTCGTCCGGAGTATCTCGACCGCCTGCCTCATGCGTTCTCCGGCGGGCAGCGGCAACGTATCGCCATTGCCAGAGCACTCTCTTCGCAGCCTGACGTGATTGTGCTTGATGAGCCAACCTCTGCGATGGATATCTCCGTTCAGGCGCAGATCCTCAATTTACTGGTAACGCTACAGGAAAATCACGGGCTGACCTATGTGCTGATTTCACACAATGTCTCGGTGATACGTCATATGAGCGATCGGGTGGCGGTGATGTATCTCGGGCAGATTGTAGAACTGGGCGACGCGCAGCAGGTGCTGACGGCACCTGCACATCCATACACCCGATTATTGCTGGATTCCCTCCCCGCCATTGATAAACCGCTGGAGGAAGAATGGGCATTACGTAAAACGGATCTGCCGGGAAACCGCACGTTGCCGCAAGGCTGTTTTTTCTACGAACGTTGCCCGCTGGCAACCCACGGATGTGAAGTCCGGCAATCATTAGCAATAAGGGAGGACGGACGTGAGCTCCGGTGCTGGCGGGCGCTGTAGAGATGCTAACAACGCATCAGGCATTCACGCGCCTGACGCGTCATCCGGCAATGCTTTACGATTTCAACTGGTAATCCAGCGTAATTTCCGCTTTCAGTACCTGAGAGACCGGGCATCCTGCTTTTGCTTTCTGGATTATGCCGTCAAAGGTAGAGGCATCAATACCCGGCACCGCAACTTCACTCTTCAGTGCGATTTTCGTAATCGCAAAACCGGCATCCACTTTATCCAGCGACACATCGGCGGTGGTATCAATCGATGTTGGCGTGAATCCCGCTTCCCCCAGCATTAATGAAAGCGCCATTGAGAAACATGCGGCATGCGCTGCGCCAATCAGTTCTTCAGGGTTGGTTCCTTTTTCGCCTTCAAAACGCGTGTTAAATCCATACGGCTGTTGGTTCAGCACGCCACTCTCGGTGGATACTGTTCCCTTCCCGCGTTTGATATCGCCTTCCCAGTGTGCCTGACCTTTCTTATGGATTGTCATTGTTGCTCTCCTGTGGGCTTAAAAAGGAAATTATAGACTACGTGAGAAACAGCACGAGGATAAGCAGGATATTCCGAATAAAATCCGGCGAAAATATTACTTCTGCACTTAAATTAAATTCCCACAATAGATTACCGGGAATATATAACCCAAAAGATATTGTATCAATATTAATCGGATCATACCAATCACAATCCCTATGAATATCATGGTGTTAAAATATAAAAATCATCAACCAGGACTAATCTTAACAACGAAGCGGCAAATATTTGCCATGCTGAATGTGCTTTATAAATCTGCGATCCGTAGCAGACACCATAAATACACAGACACGGAGAATCACTATGTTTACTTATTATCAGGCAGAAAATTCAACAGCAGAACCCGCTCTGGTTAATGCCATTGAGCAAGGCCTTCGGGCACAGCATGGTGTTGTCACTGAAGATGACATTCTCATGGAGCTGACCAAATGGGTTGAAGCTTCTGATAACGACATCCTCAGTGATATCTACCAGCAAACGATCAATTATGTGGTCAGTGGCCAGCACCCTACGCTTTAAGGTGCTATGCTTGATCGGCAACCTAATTTAGGGGTTTAGCACGTGTTTCTTCGCTACGGCGATGTTGTCCTTAAAACTAGCTACAGGATTGAGGAGTTAAAATGAAATCGAACCGTCAGGCACGTCATATTCTTGGACTGGACCATAAAATTTCTAACCAGCGCAAAATAGTTACCGAAGGTGACAAATCCAGCGTAGTAAATAACCCAACCGGCAGAAAACGCCCCGCTGAAAAGTAATTCATAACCATCAGTCCTCAATGACGATTAAACACCATTGCCTGCGCAATGGTGTTTTTGTTTTTATCTGCTTTATACTTGAGGCCGACGCCCTGGCGGTAAAGCAAAGACGATAAAAGCCCCCCAGGGATGGATATTCAAAAAAGAGTGAGTGACATGGAACCAAAAACAAAAAAACAGCGTTCGCTTTATATCCCTTACGCTGGCCCTGTACTGCTGGAATTTCCGTTGTTGAATAAAGGCAGTGCCTTCAGCATGGAAGAACGCCGTAACTTCAACCTGCTGGGGTTACTGCCGGAAGTGGTCGAAACCATCGAAGAACAAGCGGAACGAGCATGGATCCAGTATCAGGGATTCAAAACCGAAATCGACAAACACATCTACCTGCGTAACATCCAGGACACTAACGAAACCCTCTTCTACCGTCTGGTAAACAATCATCTTGATGAGATGATGCCTGTTATTTATACCCCAACCGTCGGCGCAGCCTGTGAGCGTTTTTCTGAGATCTACCGCCGTTCACGCGGCGTGTTTATCTCTTACCAGAACCGGCACAATATGGACGATATTCTGCAAAACGTGCCGAACCATAATATTAAAGTGATTGTGGTGACTGACGGTGAACGTATTCTGGGGCTTGGTGACCAGGGCATCGGCGGGATGGGCATTCCGATCGGTAAACTGTCGCTCTATACCGCCTGTGGCGGCATCAGCCCGGCGTATACCCTTCCGGTGGTGCTGGATGTCGGAACGAACAACCAACAGCTGCTTAACGATCCGCTGTATATGGGCTGGCGTAATCCGCGTATCACTGACGACGAATACTATGAATTCGTTGATGAATTTATCCAGGCTGTGAAACAACGCTGGCCAGACGTGCTGTTGCAGTTTGAAGACTTTGCTCAAAAAAATGCGATGCCGTTACTTAACCGCTATCGCAATGAAATTTGTTCTTTTAACGATGACATTCAGGGCACTGCGGCGGTAACAGTCGGCACACTGATCGCAGCAAGCCGCGCGGCAGGTGGTCAGTTAAGCGAGAAAAAAATCGTCTTCCTTGGCGCAGGTTCAGCGGGATGCGGCATTGCCGAAATGATCATCTCCCAGACCCAGCGCGAAGGATTAAGCGAGGAAGCGGCGCGGCAGAAAGTCTTTATGGTCGATCGCTTTGGCTTGCTGACTGACAAGATGCCGAACCTGCTGCCTTTCCAGACCAAACTGGTGCAGAAGCGCGAAAACCTCAGTGACTGGGATACCGACAGCGATGTGCTGTCACTGCTGGATGTGGTGCGCAATGTAAAACCAGATATTCTGATTGGCGTCTCAGGACAGACCGGGCTGTTTACGGAAGAGATCATCCGTGAGATGCATAAACACTGTCCGCGTCCGATCGTGATGCCGCTGTCTAACCCGACGTCACGCGTGGAAGCCACACCGCAGGACATTATCGCCTGGACCGAAGGTAACGCGCTGGTCGCCACGGGCAGCCCGTTTAATCCAGTGGTATGGAAAGATAAAATCTACCCTATCGCCCAGTGTAACAACGCCTTTATTTTCCCGGGCATCGGCCTGGGTGTTATTGCTTCCGGCGCGTCACGTATCACCGATGAGATGCTGATGTCGGCAAGTGAAACGCTGGCGCAGTATTCACCATTGGTGCTGAACGGCGAAGGTATGGTACTGCCGGAACTGAAAGATATTCAGAAAGTCTCCCGCGCAATTGCGTTTGCGGTTGGCAAAATGGCGCAGCAGCAAGGCGTGGCGGTGAAAACCTCTGCCGAAGCCCTGCAACAGGCCATTGACGATAATTTCTGGCAAGCCGAATACCGCGACTACCGCCGTACCTCCATCTAAGCCTGCGCCCGGTAGTGAAGGCTACCGGGCTATTTCCCTCTCCCTTTTTCAGATCTCATCCATACTGGGTAGTGGCGAATAAATCTCATTTGCCTCACCTGCTATGCAGAACATCATCCGAAAAGGAGGAACTATGAAGGCTGCAGTTGTTACGAAGGATCATCATGTTGACGTTACGTATAAAACACTGCGCTCACTGAAACATGGCGAAGCCCTGCTGAAAATGGAGTGTTGTGGTGTATGTCATACCGATCTTCATGTTAAGAATGGCGATTTTGGTGACAAAACCGGCGTAATTCTGGGCCATGAAGGCATCGGTGTGGTGGCAGAAGTGGGTCCAGGTGTCACCTCATTAAAACCAGGCGATCGTGCCAGCGTGGCGTGGTTCTACGAAGGATGCGGTCATTGCGAATACTGTAACAGTGGTAACGAAACGCTCTGCCGTTCAGTTAAAAATGCCGGATACAGCGTTGATGGCGGGATGGCGGAAGAGTGCATCGTGGTCGCCGATTACGCGGTAAAAGTGCCAGATGGTCTGGACTCGGCGGCGGCCAGCAGCATTACCTGTGCGGGAGTCACCACCTACAAAGCCGTTAAGCTGTCAAAAATTCGTCCAGGGCAGTGGATTGCTATCTACGGTCTTGGCGGTCTGGGTAACCTCGCCCTGCAATACGCGAAGAATGTCTTTAACGCCAAAGTGATCGCCATTGATGTCAATGATGAGCAGTTAAAACTGGCAACCGAAATGGGCGCAGATTTAGCGATTAACTCACACACCGAAGACGCCGCCAAAATTGTGCAGGAGAAAACTGGTGGCGCTCACGCTGCGGTGGTAACAGCGGTAGCTAAAGCTGCGTTTAACTCGGCAGTTGATGCTGTCCGTGCAGGCGGTCGTGTTGTGGCTGTCGGTCTACCGCCGGAGTCTATGAGCCTGGATATCCCACGTCTTGTGCTGGATGGTATTGAAGTGGTCGGTTCGCTGGTCGGCACGCGCCAGGATTTAACTGAAGCCTTCCAGTTTGCCGCCGAAGGTAAAGTGGTGCCGAAAGTCGCCCTGCGTCCGTTAGCGGACATCAACACCATCTTTACTGAGATGGAAGAAGGCAAAATCCGTGGCCGCATGGTGATTGATTTCCGTCACTAAGAGGCCTTTGCTGCGACTGCCATGTTCGGGTCGCAGCATCGCACACTCTCCAACATGAAATGGCTAAATGGATTATTGTTGCGTAGGAAGGAACAATAATGATAGTGTTCCAGTGAAGGAACGCTACTGAGAGTAAAGACACTAATGAAAATGGCCAATCATCCCCGCCCGGGGGACATTATTCAGGAATCACTGGACGAACTTAATGTCAGCCTGCGCGAGTTTGCCAGAGCAATGGAAATTGCTCCCTCAACGGCAAGCCGATTGCTGACAGGACAAGCAGCTTTGACGCCAGAAATGGCGATTAAACTTTCCGTGGTGATCGGCAGTTCGTCGCAAATGTGGCTGAATCTGCAAAACGCCTGGAGTCTGGCAGAGGCAGAAAAAACAGTGGATGTGTCGCGATTACGCCGTCTGGTTACGCAATAAAAAAATGGCACTTTATAAAGCGCCATTTAGAACTGATGACAAACGCAACATTGCCTGATGCGCTACGCTTATCAGGCCTACACGTTCACTGCAATCTATTGGATTTGAAGGGTTTTCATGCCGGATAAGGCGTTCACGCCGCATCCGGCATGAACAAAGCCTACGTTGTCTACAATATGAAAATGTACTGCACCCATTTTGTTGGACGATGAAATGGAATAGCCCCTAATATGTCAAAGCCAAAATACCCTTTTGAAAAGCGCCTTGAAGTCGTGAATCACTACTTCACAACTGATGATGG
>NZ_JAENDM010000064.1:0-19473 GCF_019375075.1 Escherichia sp. XD33 | reverse complement strand
AATGCAGCAGAATTATTTTCAGGGATACGGCACATTGCTATTAATATTTTGACGAATGATAAGGTATTCAAGGCAGGGTTAAGACGTAAGATGCGAAAAGCAGCCATGGACAGAAACTACCTGGCGTCAGTCCTTACGGGGAGCGGGCTTTCGTAATCTTGCCCTGGGCATTATTGTCGTATAAACGCTTTACCGGACACATGACATTCACAATGTGTGTTAATTTTACTGACATCTTTCAAAAGGAGCGTAATCATGCCGCACATCGACATTAAATGTTTTCCGCGTGAACTGGACGAACAACAAAAAGCAGCACTTGCTGCAGATATTACCGACGTTATTATTCGTCATCTGAACAGTAAAGACAGTTCGATAAGCATTGCTCTACAGCAGATTCAACCAGAATCTTGGCAAGCTATCTGGGATGCCGAAATCGCGCCCCAAATGGAGGCTTTGATAAAGAAACCTGGTTATAGCATGAATGCTTAACCCGCCGTAACACGCTTGCCGCTGGTAACAAACGTCCCAGCACCTAAATGATGCAACGTATTGAGCTTATCATCATCAAACTGCCAGCGGCCTTCGACAAATACCCGTGCGTCTGCCGCTGCTGATACTACTTCGCCAAACAGCGTGTCGTATTCTTCTTGCGCAGAAGTCGCAGGTAGCAATCGACACTCCATCCACGCCAGACATTTTTCCTCGACCAGAGGCAAACCAAATACCGGGCCTCTCACAACCGGAATGCCATAGCAATTAAATTTATCTTCATCACGCCCCGACACACTTCCCACCGCCCACGTCCAGTTAGTTGCTGCAACGCCCGGGATAACGATGCCAAATTTACCGTTATGTTCAATCAACTCCCTGGTCCATGTCGATTTATCTACCACAATCGCCACGCGTGGAGGTTCAAACTCCACCGGCATTGACCAGGCTGCAGCCATAATGTTACGCCGCTGGGATTGCTCATCGAAACTGGTGATCAAGACCGTTGGGCCATGATTTAACAGACGGCTGGCATGGTGTAATTCTATGGGGATGAATCGGCTCATGGTATCGCCTCGCGAAGAAGGTTTTTTTAAGCGTAGTCCGTAACGCAATAAGTAACGAAATTAACGGGATTGGCGATTTGCGAACGTGATGCATGTCCGCGATCGCACAAAATAGCCGGTGCGGCGTCTATTCCAGGTTATAAGTTGAGAAAACCACTAAGGGAAACGCCTGATGACGCCCATTCTGAATCACTATTTTGCCCGTATTAACTGGTCGGGAGCTGCTGCGGTCAATATTGATACGCTTCGTGCATTGCACCTGAAACACAATTGCACCATTCCGTTTGAAAACCTCGACGTTTTGCTGCCGAGGGAAATACAGCTTGATAATCAATCGCTGGAAGAGAAACTGGTGATAGCCCGTCGTGGCGGTTACTGTTTTGAGCAGAATGGCGTGTTTGAGCGGGTGTTACGCGAGCTGGGGTTTAACGTTCGCAGCTTGTTAGGGCGCGTAGTGTTATCAAATCCGCCAGCATTACCGCCGCGCACCCATCGTTTGCTGTTGGTGGAACTGGAAGAGGAAAAATGGATTGCTGATGTCGGTTTCGGTGGGCAGACGCTAACCGCGCCGATTCGTTTAGTTCCCGATCTCGTGCAGACCACGCCACACGGAGAGTATCGGTTGTTGCAGGAGGGTGATGATTGGGTGTTGCAGTTTAATCATCATCAGCATTGGCAGCCGATGTACCGCTTCGATCTCTGCGAGCAGCAACAAAGCGATTATGTGATGGGCAATTTCTGGTCGGCGCACTGGCCGCAGTCGCATTTTCGCCATCATTTGCTGATGTGCCGCCATTTGCCGGACGGCGGCAAGCTGACACTGACCAATTTTCATTTTACCCATTATGAAAATGGGCACGCGGTGGAGCAGCGAAATCTACCGGATGTGGCGTCGTTATATGCCGTGATGCAGGAACAGTTTGGTCTGGGCGTGGATGATGCGAAACATGGCTTTACTGTGGATGAGTTAGCGCTGGTGATGGCGGCGTTTGATACGCATCCGGAGGCGGGAAAATAATTTATGTCAGGTTGCCGGATGCGGCGTAAACGCCTTATCCGGCATACATTAACCCGGTTGTAGACCTGATAAGCGAAGCGCATCAGGCAACGGTTTCAGAGTTTAATTGCCCATTCGGCATGAAACAAAATCACCGCCGCGCCAGAAATGGTGACTTTTTCCGGTTGGTTATCACGAATTGTCACCGTCACTTCAATCACGCCGTCACGCCCCAATGCGCGCCCCTGATTGCCTTTAACACGCAGCACCTTGCCATCGTGGGGCAATACGTTGTGATGTACCAACCATGCACCCATCGGGCCATTGGCATTGCCAGTCACCGGATCTTCCACAATACCAATCGCAGGCGAGAACATACGACCATCGGTTTCGTTTTTGCCTGGACGGATCTGGAACGGGAAGAAACCATTGCAGCCAATCTGTTTACTGATAGCGGTCAGCGCATTAAGGTCAGGCGAAAGAGCGTCGATATCCACTTCCGGCTTCAATGGGATCATCACTTTAGAATGCCCGGTCGTCGCGACCTGGATCGGCAAACCCGGCAGAATATCGTCTTCAGTAAGATGCAATGCGTTGATAATCGCCGCGCGTACTTCACCCTCCAGCGGCAGTTCAAAGCCCGGCGTACCTTGTTCCAGCGAAATACGATAATCATCGTTGTGCTTTTCGATAGTCACGCGATGTTTTCCTGCCAGCGATGTTTGCCAGATCGTGCAATTTCCTAAACCTAACACCTTCGCACGTACATAGTGCGCAGCTACTGTCGCGTGACCGCAAATCGGCACTTCAACCGTTGGCGTAAAGTAGCGGATGCGCACATCGCTGTCGTCGCTGTGCAGCAGAAAAGCAGTTTCCGAATGGCCTAACTCGCGGGCGATAAGCTGCATTTGCGCTTCGCTAAGATTATCGGCGGGGAAAACAACACCGGCAGAATTGCCGCGAAACGGTTGTGAGGTAAAAGCATCGACGTGGTACACCTGCGGTTTCATTAACGTTCTCCTGTGACTGGAGAACTATCATAGCCTGCAAGTGGCCGGAGAGCGAAGGGCTATCCGGCCAGGGTGAAATTATCGCCGCGAACGCACAATTTGATATCGACGAGTAAAGTACTCAAACGGCGCGCTCCACACATGCACCAGTCGGGTGAACGGGAAGAGCAGGAAGATGGTCATTCCCAACACCAGATGCAGGCGGAAGACGAACGCTACGCCGTTGAGCATCTCTGACGATCCACCACGGAAAGTGACAATGCTTTGCGCCCAACCCACCAGCTTCATCATTTCGCTACCATCAGGATACTGTGCTGAAAACGGTATGGTACTTAGCCCCAACAGACACTGGACCAGCAAAATGCTCATGATGATGATATCCGGCGTAGTGGAAGTGGCACGCACGCGCTGATTTGTCAGCCTGCGCCACAGCAGTCCTGCGCCGCCAATCAACGTCAACACACCGCAAATACCGCCTAGCACCATCGCCATGAGTTGTTTCGCTGCCACTGGCAAAAACCACGCGTACATCCAGTGCGGCGTTAACATGCCGAACAAGTGCCCGAAGAAAATCCCCAAAATGCCGATATGGAACAGATTCGACCATATCACCATCCCGCGTTTATCGAGCATTTGACTTGAGGAGGCGCGCCAGGTGTACTGCCCGTAGTCGTAGCGCAGCCAGCTGCCGAGGAAAAACACCGTCGCACAAATGTACGGGTAGATATCGTAAAAAAAGACGTTCAGATACTGAATCATTTCCCACCTCCCGCACTGATGTCGACATATTGCGGCGCGACATCCTGGCTAAAGCGTCGCTGATATTGATTAAGCGGCGAGCTGTCACACGCCGTGGCGTTATCTTCAATAAACTTCACCTGTTCCTCTTCCCACACTGCATCAAGCGCCTGGCGGGTGTCATCGCGCTCTTCGCTGTTTACTTGTTTTGTGACACTGTCACTTGAAAGGGAGCTTCCCGCCAGTTGCAGCAGAGCATCAAACAACGCGTACCACGGTGCCTCGCGTTGTTTTAAGCGACCGCCAAGCAGGGCGAGGATCGGCGCAACATTGAGCAATCCTTCTTTCGCCTGATCGTCAGGCAGTACGCTTAAATACTCCAGATACAGCGGTAGATAATCGGGCAGTTCCCGACAATCCAGCTGCAGGCCGACCTTTTCATACTCCGCCAGCAGGTCCACCATTGCCTGGCCGCGATCGCGGGACTCGGCATGAACATGTTCGAACAGCAGCAGCGACGTGGTGCGCCCGCGGTCAAACACTTCGCACCATTCGGCCTGTTTATCCAGCAGCGGCGCGTTAAGCAGGTTGTGGGTGAAATCCGTAAGCATCGGCGCGTCGCGGCGGATCAACGCCAGCGCGTCCTCCTTGCATTCCCACAACAGCTCATCCGGATACTCCATCAACAGGCCGATCACTTTGAGGATCTGCATTATTCGCCCTCCGCTTTGTCGCGCACTTCGGTGATGTTGATGGCATCGATACGGCTACTGTTGAACAGGTTGAATTTGCTGTCCGAGCCGTGACAACCGTCGCCAAAGGTAAAACCGCAGCCGTTGCGTTCTGCGAAGGCATCGCCCGCCATTTCCCGATGGCTGGTCGGGATAACAAAACGATCTTCATAGTTGGCAATGGCGAGATAGCGATACATTTCTTCGACCTGGGCGACGATCAGGCCTACTTCGTCGATGGCACGAGTATCAGTAACGCCTTCCACGGTTTGTGAACGCATATAGTGGCGCATCGCCATCATCCGTTTCAGCGCCCGCAGTACCGGACCGGTATCGCCGGCACTCAACATATTGGCGAGATATTGCACCGGAATACGCAGGCTTTCGATGGCGGGCAGCACGCCTTCGCTTTTCGGCAAACCGCCCGCATCTGCGTAGGACTGAATCGGCGACAGCGGAGGAACGTACCAGACCATCGGCAGGGTGCGATATTCAGGGTGCAGCGGTAGCGCCAGTTTCCAGTCCATCGCCATTTTGTAGACAGGCGAACGCTGGGCAGCTTCAATCACGTTTTGTGGAATACCTTGTTTCAGGGCTTCCTCGATCACTGAGGGATCGTGTGGATCGAGGAACACTTCGCACTGACGTTCATAGAGGTCAACTTCGCGCTCGGTGCTCGCCGCTTCCTCGATGCGGTCGGCGTCGTAAAGCAGCACGCCCAGATACCGGATGCGACCCACGCAGGTTTCTGAGCACACGGTGGGTTGGCCTGACTCAATTCGCGGATAACAGAAGATACATTTTTCTGACTTGCCGCTTTTCCAGTTGAAGTAGATTTTTTTGTACGGACAACCGCTAATGCACAAACGCCAGCCACGGCATTTATCCTGATCAATCAGCACAATGCCGTCTTCTTCGCGTTTGTAGATAGCGCCGCTTGGGCAGGTCGCCACGCAACTGGGATTGAGGCAGTGTTCGCACAGGCGCGGCAGGTACATCATGAAGGTGTTTTCAAACTGCCCGTACATCTCCTTTTGTATGGCCTCGAAGTTGCGGTCGCGGGCACGTTTTTCAAACTCGCCGCCCAGCAGTTCTTCCCAGTTTGGCCCCCAGATCACTTTGTCCATCTGCTTACCGTCAATCAGCGAGCGCGGGCGAGCAGTAGGGATATGTTTGCCTTCCGGTGCGCTATGCAAATGTTCGTAGTCGAAAGTGAAAGGTTCGTAGTAATCATCAATCTGCGGCACCACCGGGTTGGCGAAGATTTTGGTTATTACGCCCATCTTGCTGCCCAGACGCGGACGGATCTTGCCATTCACATCGCGGACCCAGCCGCCTTGCCACTCTTCCTGATCTTCCCAGTTTTTCGGATAACCAATGCCCGGTTTGGTTTCGACGTTGTTAAACCATGCGTACTCCATGCCTTCGCGCCCGGTCCAGACGTTTTTACAGGTCACCGAACAGGTATGGCAGCCGATACATTTGTCGAGGTTAAGCACCATGCCGACTTGTGAACGGATTTTCATTTTTTCGCCTCCTGTACCTGATCGCGACCTTCATCATCCAGCCAGTTAACGTTCTTCATCTTGCGGATCATGATGAACTCATCGCGGTTCGATCCGACGGTGCCGTAGTAGTTAAAGCCCCAGGCCAGCTGCGCGTAACCGCCAATCATATGCGTTGGTTTCGGGCAAACGCGGGTAACCGAGTTATGAATGCCGCCGCGCATGCCAGTTACTTCCGAACCAGGAATATTCATAATGCGTTCCTGGGCGTGATACATCATGGTCATGCCCGGCGGTACACGTTGGCTGACCACCGCGCGGGCAGTCAGCGCGCCGTTGGCGTTGAATACTTCCACCCAGTCGTTATCGACAATGGTCAGTTCTCGGGCATCTGTTTCGCTGATCCAGACAATCGGTCCACCGCGAGAGAGCGTCAGCATTAGCAGGTTTTCACTGTAGGTTGAGTGAATGCCCCATTTCTGGTGCGGCGTCAGGAAGTTAAGTGCTTTTTCCGGGAAGCCGTTTGGCGGTATCTGGCGCATCTCACTGACGCTACGGGTGTCGATAGGCGGGCGATAAGCCACCAGGCTTTCACCAAAAGCACGCATCCACGGATGATCCTGATAGAGCTGCTGGCGTCCCGACAGCGTGCGCCACGGAATTAACTCATGAACGTTGGTGTATCCCGCGTTATAGGAGACGTGATCGCTTTCCAGACCGGACCAGGTGGGGCTGGAGATAATTTTACGCGGCTGCGCCTGAATATCGCGAAAGCGAATCTTCTCGTCCTCTTTGTGCAGCGCCAGATGGGTATGTTCGCGCCCGGTGATCTCGCCCAGCGCCTGCCACGCTTTGACTGCAACATGACCGTTGGTTTCCGGTGCCAGTGCCAGAATCACTTCTGAAGCGTCAATGGCGGTGTCAATCAGCGGACGCCCCTGTGCCGGGCCATCACGCTTGGTGTAATTGAGTTTGCCGAGGAAATCGATTTCATCCTGGGTATTCCACGAAATCCCTTTACCGCCATTGCCAAGTTTGTCCATCAATGGCCCGAGCGAGGTAAAGCGTTCATACGTAGCAGGGTAGTCGCGCTCCACCGCCACAATATTCGGCGCGGTTTTGCCTGGAATCAGATCGCATTCGCCTTTGCGCCAGTCGAGCACTTCACACGGCTGTGAGAGCTCTGCCGGAGAGTCATGCAGTAGGGGTTGTAATACCACGTCGGTTTCTTTGCCAAGATGACCCACGCACACTTGCGAAAATGCTTTGGCGATACCTTTGTAGATTTCCCAGTCGCTGCGTGATTCCCACGCCGGATCGACCGCCGCAGAAAGCGGATGAATAAACGGATGCATATCCGAGGTGTTCATATCGTCTTTTTCGTACCAGGTGGCGGTGGGCAGAACGATATCGGAGAACAGGCAGGTACTGGACATGCGGAAGTCGAGCGTCACCAGCAGGTCGAGCTTGCCTTCAATCGCTGCAGTTTGCCACTCGACTTCTTCCGGTTTGATCCCGTCGCTGGCACCGAGTTCCTCGCCCTGAATCCCGCTTTCGGTCCCCAGCAGATACTTCTGCATATACTCGTGGCCTTTGCCGGAGGAGCCAAGCAGGTTAGAGCGCCAGACAAACAAATTACGCGGATGATTGCTGCTGCTATCTGGTTGTTCGCAGGCCATACGTAAATCGCCCGATTTCAGCGCCTGGGCGGTAAATTCTGTGGGGGATAATCCGGCCTTGTCGGCTTCAGCTTTAATCCCGAGCGGGTTACGCCCCAGCTGCGGCGCAGAAGGTAGCCAGCCCATACGTTCGGCGCGAACGTTGAAATCAATCAGATGACCGCTGTACTTACTGGCATCGGCGAGCGGTGAAAGTAACTCCTGAGCAGAGACTTTTTCATAGCGCCATTGGCTGGAATGATTGTAGAAAAACGAGGTACTGTTCATCTGGCGCGGTGGGCGGTTCCAGTCGAGCGCAAAGGCCAGCGGCAACCAGCCGGTTTGTGGGCGCAGTTTTTCCTGACCGACATAATGCGCCCAGCCGCCGCCGCTTTGCCCGACACAACCGCAGAAGATCAGCATATTGATCATCCCACGGTAGTTCATATCCATGTGATACCAGTGGTTGACGCCAGCACCGAGGATAATCATTGAGCGCCCATGCGTTTTATGGGCAGTATCGGCAAATTCACGAGCGATGGTTTCAATATACTGGCGCGGCACGCCGGTAATTTGCTCACCCCAGGCTGGGGTGTACGGTTTGATTTCAGCGTAATCTTTCGCACTGTTTTCATCTTCCAGCCCGCGATCGAGGCCGTAATTCGCCAGTACCAAATCATAAACGCTGACCACCGGACAGGTGTTGCCATCGACTAACGTCAGGTTTTTAACGGGCAATTGGCGCACCAGCACCGGATTGTGTTTTACGCTGCGAAAATGCGGATTTTCAATGCCGCCAAAGTAGGGGAAGGCCACGCCTGCAACAGCGTCATGTTGACCGAGCAGGGTTAACGACAATTCGGTTTCCGTACCGGCGGCAATGGATTCCAGATTCCATTTGCCTTTTTCTCCCCAGCGGAAACCAATCGAACCGTTCGGCACTACCAATTCACCTGCGGTATTAACTGCTACGGTTTTCCACTGCGGATTGTTGCTTTCGCCCAGTCCATTCACCAGGTCAGATGCGCGGATCATGCGCCCGGGAACGTAGCTACCATCGTCGCGAGGCTCCAGCATTACCAGCATCGGCATGTCGCTGTAGCGGCGGCAGTAGTTGATAAAGTAGTCGCTGGGATTATCGAGATGAAACTCTTTTAAAATCACATGGCCCATTGCCATCGCCAGGGCGCTATCAGTGCCTTGTTTCGGTGCCAGCCACTGGTCGCACAATTTGGCCACTTCAGAGTAGTCAGGGGTAATGGCGATGGTTTTAGTGCCTTTGTAGCGTACTTCGGTAAAGAAGTGGGCGTCCGGCGTACGTGTCTGCGGTACGTTAGACCCCCAGGCGATGATGTAGCTGGAGTTATACCAGTCGGCAGATTCCGGTACGTCGGTTTGCTCGCCCCAGGTCATCGGCGAGGCGGGCGGCAGGTCGCAATACCAGTCGTAGAAACTTAAACAGGTGCCGCCAAGCAGCGACAGATAACGCGTTCCGGCGGCGTAAGAAACCATCGACATCGCCGGGATCGGCGAGAAACCGGCAACGCGATCCGGGCCGTAGGTTTTGATGGTCCAGACGTTAGCGGCGGCAATCAGCTGGTTTAGTTCCTGCCAGTTGGAGCGGATAAACCCGCCGCGCCCACGCACTTGTTTGTAGCTCAGGCACTTTTGCGGATCGTTCATAATCGATGCCCACGCCAGTACCGGATCGCTGTGTTGCTTGAGGGCTTCGCGCCACAGTTCAATCAGTCGTTTACGAATGAGCGGGTATTTCAGGCGGTTAGCGCTGTAAAGATACCAGGAGTAACTTGCGCCACGCGGGCAGCCGCGAGGTTCATGATTGGGCAGGTCAGGGCGAGTGCGCGGGTAGTCGGTCTGTTGGATTTCCCAGGTCACCAGACCATTTTTAACGTAGATTTTCCAGCTACAGGAGCCTGTACAGTTAACACCGTGGGTGGAACGCACGATTTTGTCGAACTGCCAACGCTGGCGATAGCTGTCCTCCCAGTCGCGGTTGCTATGCATCACCTGTCCGTGACCATCGGCAAAGGTTTCGCCCTTTTGTTTGAAGTAGCGAAAGCGATCCAAAAGTTTACTCATGACATGACTCCTGCTCCAGGAATGAATTGGGATCTGATGCCTTGTCGGATGCGACACGGTTGTACATCAGGCATCGATCTCTTATTTTTGGCTGAACTTCCGCCGACCATAAACCAGCCAGGTCAGCAGCACACAAACGATGTAGAAGATTAAAAACACTTTCATCGCGCCGACCGGAGAGCCGGTCATATTGAGCGACATGCCAAACGCCTGCGGAATAAAAAAGCCGCCCACTGCGCCAATGGCTGAGATAAAGCCCAGAGCCGCCGCCGTTTCGGTGACGGCTTCTTTATGAGCTTGCTCATCACTACCGCCTTTCATCTTTACCCGATAAATGGTTATCTGGCGAAAGATGACGGCGATCATCTGGAAAGTAGAACCACTTCCCAGACCCGCAGTCAGAAACAGCCCCATAAATACGGCGTAAAAGGCGATGAAATTACCGGAGCCTGTGCCCGGTAAGGTAAGGAACAGCAGGGCACTGAAAATCGCCATAAAAATAAAGTTGATCAACGTCACCCGCACGCCGCCGAACTTATCGGAAATAGCACCACCAACCGACCGCGCGATGGCACCGATAAATGGGCCAAAGAACGCCAGGCGCAGAATATTCACATCCGGGAACTGGGTTTTTGCCAGCATGGCAAAACCCGCAGAAAAACCGATAAACGAACCGAAGGTGGCAAGGTAAAGCAGGCTCAGCAGCCAGAGATGCAGGCGTTGTAAGACAGGGAGCTGGTCGGCAATTGAGGCGCGTGAACTGGCGATATCATTCATCCCTGACCATGCGGCGATCGTGGCAATCGCCAGTAGCGGTACCCAAATCCATGCGGCATTCGCCAGCGACATCACCGAACCGTCGGCCTGCGGTACGCCATTGACGCCGAGAAAGGCAAATACAGGTACAAAAATGACCAGCGGTGCAACCAGCTGCATTACACTTACACCTAAGTTTCCTAATCCGCCATTAATCCCAAGAGCGCTCCCTTGTTTGGCTTTTGGAAAGAAGAAACTGATATTGCCCATGCTCGAAGCAAAGTTTGCACCTGCAAAACCGCATAGCAAAGCGATAACGATAAATATCCCAAAAGGAGTATTCGGATTTTGCACGGCAATTCCGAGCCAGACGCAAGGAATAATCAGGATTGCAGTACTAAAAACCGTCCATCGGCGTCCACCGAATATAGGCACCATAAAGGAGTAGGGAACACGCAATAATGCGCCAGAAACGGAGGGTAATGCGGTTAATAAAAAGAGTTGATCGGTAGTAAAATTAAAACCGATTTTATTGAGATTAACGGTAACTGCGCTAAATAGCATCCAGACACAGAAGGCAAGAAGTAGACAACTGACTGATATCCAGAGATTTCTTCGAGCAATATGTTTTCCTTTATTTTCCCAGAAGGCCGGATTTTCTGGTTTCCAGTCGCGCAAAAGATAACGACTATTTTTCTCATTTTGCAGTGCCATATTGTTCCTCACATGCACACATTGGTAATGAAAAAAAGACAAAACACGAGGTAAGGCGCAATAGCCAGTTATTAGAATTAAGGATGAATTGGGTGAAGTGCTGATTGAAAGAATAGATAAGAAAGCGTAACCGCGGGGGCAGAATGGGGATTAAGTAGCCAGATATGTGTTACTAAATGTAACTAACAAGCTAACCTTCAAACGGGGTTAATCTTTGAACGTATGTCATGTTTCAACCCTTCAGATCGTGAATCTAAAGGGTTACATATTAACTATATTATCAACAAGACCAGACACTTATAGAATTAGTGATGATTTATTCACTAAAAAGGCCATGAATTGGAGGAAAACGATCTGTCCAGAAGGTCTATCGGTTCCTCTCTTATTGCCTGATTGTAATAATCGTTATTACAGTAAGTATTGTTTATTTCATCTAAGGTCATGTTTTTAACTTTTATATTCCTCTGGTTTACAACTTCCTCTGTCTTGTAAGTGTGTATATTATATGGGGTATATGCTTTTTTAATAGGATAGTGAAACAATTCGTTATCCACATCTATTCCGTCAGAGTGAACTTCAAATGCACCAGGCGAAAGAATTGCCAGGCCAGTATTAAGCTTAAGTGCTGGGGAAAACAAATTAAATAACATGAGCTGCATAGTAGGGCAATTGTTCTTCCCAGAAACATTTAAAAAATTTAAGTTTTGCTCTGTTTTATTATGGGGAATAAAGTTCCAATATCGGATGTATTATTAGTATCAATGTGGGTTATTTTATTATTGTCCAGTCTTAAACTTTTGATAGATGGAAGATAAGTCAGGAAATCAAGATTTATATATTTCAACTGGTTGTTAGCAGCGTTTAATGTCTGAACATTGCAGAAGTTGCTATAGAATATTTTAATTTCAGAAAGCAAATTGTTGTTAATAAGTAACGTATTCAAGTTGGGAAATAAGTCATTGTGTAAACTTGTTAGTTTATTATGGGATAGATCCAGCAGTAAGAGTTCATTTTTATTACCTGCAACAATATCAGTTAATTGATTATGGCTGAGATTCAGGTATTGCAGCCATTCGCAAGATTCTAATTGCACAAACTCTAGTTGATTATGTGCCGCACTAAAATAAGTAACTAATGAAAGCCTATCTATATCAATATTTCTGAGAGCATTATTATTCATAGATATATGTGTAATACTTACATTTCTGCCTTGAGGAAAATTTATTGACTCAAGAGCATTACTATTCAGACTTAGCTTTACGAGTCTATCGTAGTTGGTTGCATCAAAATGTGTGAGTTGGTTATTATCAAGATTGATAGATGTGAAGTTTTGCAGCCCTGGTGGTTGAGTGGTTAAATTAAGTCCTGATAAATCAATGGTCACTTCATTAGTGTCATCAATTATATTTCTTACTGCAGTCCAGTACTGCATTTGTGCAAGTGGATCATTGTTGATGCCGTTAACTAATACATGCCAAAGATGTTTTGATGATATTAGTTGATCAATGTCATTGGTTGGCAGTAAATTGTTATTGCTTAAGTTTAAATATTCCAGTTTTGTAGTGTTTTTGGCGTTTAAATGTGCAATATGGTTGTCGTTTAAAGTGATTGTTTTCATCCTGGGATGATTGTGTAATATAAGGTCAGTGATCATATTGTGATGGGCACTTAACTCAATCAGAGATTCTTGCCGCGCGAGCCGTTGGCTTCATCGTTATAGCCTTTAAAATCATATTCCCAGTGACCAAAACCAATCATTTGATCATTGATTTGCGTTTCTCCTTTAAAGCCGAGACGGGCATAAGTTTTATCACCATCGTCACGCTTATCATCAGTAAAATAACGTAGAGCGGTAACCTTGCCATAAAGGTCGAGTTTATTACCATCCTTGTTATAGACTTCGGCAGCGTGTGCTACGTTCGCAGCTAACAAACCAGTTACAACCACCGCAACTATTTTTAATTTCATTTAACAGAATCCTTTTAATTATCGTTAAACGTATTTTCTAAACGAATTTTAAACGGCGTCATTTATAAATGACATACTGTTTTTAAAATAGAATGGTGATTAAAAACAATGAGAAAAATAGATGAAATAATATTATTTATCGATATGTGATCGAAGTCGAAATGAGATATAAGGTGAATTACTAGTATTTGAAATTTATTTTTTTAATATTGTCGGAATTTATCTGATTAACTACCGGGCCGTAGACCCGGCAGTTATTTTAACCACGACGTGTCGCCAGCCAGCAGAGCAGGGAACCGCCGCAGACCATCAGCGCGCCTTGCCAGAACGAGAACGACAGCGGGGCGCTGAGCAGCACGGCTGCAAGCGCTGAGGAAAGTACAGGCGTAAAATACGAACCTACCGCCATAATGGTGACATTGCCATGCAATATACCGACATTCCATGCAGCATAAGCAAATCCTAAGGTAAATGCCGCAGAGATGAGTTTAATCATGACGGGCGTGCTAAATATCATTTCTGGTTGTGGCGTAAGAAAATAGTAAACCCACAGACTTGCTCCCGTTAGCAGGACAAAAACGGTAATTCCATTAAATCCGCGTGCGTATTTATTCGTTACTGTGCAATAGGCTGCCCAGATAAACGCACCAATGAACGCCAGGAAATAACTCAATGGGCTGGTGGTGATATTATTGATGATTTCATCATAATGTAACCCATTGTCACCGCCTAACACCCAACAGACGCCGACGAGGGCTAATAATAATCCAGGTACAATCAACCAGTTGGTTTTCTGACCATTAAACAGAATGGCAAAGAGAATTGTCAGGCTGGGCCACAGATAGTTCACCATACCCACTTCAATCGCCTGATGACGGGTCGCCGCATACCCTAAGGAAAGCGCCAGACAGATTTCATAGCTGACGAATAACAGACTCCCGGCGAGTAAATAGCTTTTCGGGATTTGCCGAATACGCGGAAATCCAACCGTGAAGATTAACAGCAGCCCGCTTAATGAATAGATAGCAGCTGCGCCGCCGACCGGGCCGAGCCCCTCACTGACACCGCGAATCAATCCTACCATCGTGCTCCACAGGACGATCGCTATCAGCCCTATGAGCGTTGCTTTTTGTCGTGTCATGCTCGCTGTTTTGTCTCTCTTGCCGTTAAAAATTAAGCTGAATTTTATAGCATTTTTTTAACTGGCCTGTCAGGCAGTGGTGCGTTTTTCTACCGCTATTGAGGTAGGTCAATTTGCGAAGGCGGATTATTTTGTGGCAAACAGATGTTCTTTTTGATTTCGCGCAAAAAGATTCAGAATTTTACTGTTAGTTTCCTCGCGCAGTAATACCCCTGAAAAAAGAGGAAAGCAATGGACGTCAGTCGCAGACAATTTTTTAAAATCTGCGCGGGCGGTATGGCTGGAACAACAGTAGCGGCATTGGGCTTTGCCCCGAAGCAAGCACTGGCTCAGGCGCGAAACTACAAATTATTACGCGCTAAAGAGATCCGTAACACCTGCACATACTGTTCCGTAGGTTGCGGGCTATTGATGTATAGCCTGGGTGATGGCGCAAAAAACGCCAGAGAAGCGATTTATCACATTGAAGGTGACCCGGATCATCCGGTAAGCCGTGGTGCGCTGTGCCCGAAAGGGGCCGGTTTGCTGGATTACGTCAACAGTGAAAACCGTCTGCGCTACCCGGAATATCGTGCGCCAGGTTCTGACAAATGGCAGCGCATTAGCTGGGAAGAAGCATTCTCCCGTATTGCGAAGCTGATGAAAGCTGACCGTGACGCTAACTTTATTGAAAAGAACGAGCAGGGCGTAACGGTAAACCGTTGGCTTTCTACCGGTATGCTGTGTGCCTCCGGTGCCAGCAACGAAACCGGGATGCTGACCCAGAAATTTGCCCGCTCCCTCGGGATGCTGGCGGTAGACAACCAGGCGCGCGTCTGACACGGACCAACGGTAGCAAGTCTTGCTCCAACATTTGGTCGCGGTGCGATGACCAACCACTGGGTGGATATCAAAAACGCTAACGTCGTGATGGTGATGGGCGGTAACGCTGCTGAAGCGCATCCCGTCGGTTTCCGCTGGGCGATGGAAGCGAAAAACAACAACGACGCAACCTTGATCGTTGTCGATCCCCGTTTTACGCGTACCGCTTCTGTGGCGGATATTTACGCGCCTATTCGTTCCGGTACGGACATTACGTTCCTGTCTGGCGTTTTGCGCTACCTGATCGAAAACAACAAAATCAACGCCGAATACGTTAAGCATTACACCAACGCCAGCCTGCTGGTACGTGATGATTTTGCTTTCGAAGACGGTCTGTTCAGCGGCTACGACGCTGAAAAACGTCAATACGATAAATCGTCCTGGAACTATCAGTTCGATGAAAACGGCTATGCGAAACGCGATGAAACACTGACTCATCCGCGCTGTGTGTGGAACCTGCTGAAAGAGCACGTTTCCCGCTACACGCCGGACGTCGTTGAAAACATCTGCGGTACGCCAAAAGCCGACTTCCTGAAAGTGTGTGAAGTGCTGGCCTCCACCAGCGCACCGGATCGCACAACCACCTTCCTGTACGCGCTGGGCTGGACGCAGCACACTGTGGGTGCGCAGAACATCCGTACTATGGCGATGATCCAGTTGCTGCTCGGTAACATGGGTATGGCCGGTGGCGGCGTGAACGCATTGCGTGGTCACTCCAACATTCAGGGCTTGACTGACTTAGGCCTGCTCTCTACCAGCCTGCCAGGTTATCTGACGCTGCCGTCAGAAAAACAGGTTGATTTGCAGTCGTATCTGGAAGCGAACACGCCGAAAGCGACGCTGGCTGATCAGGTGAACTACTGGAGCAACTATCCGAAGTTCTTCGTTAGCCTGATGAAATCTTTCTATGGCGATGCCGCGCAGAAAGAGAACAACTGGGGCTATGACTGGCTGCCGAAGTGGGACCAGACCTACGACGTCATCAAGTATTTCAACATGATGGATGAAGGCAAAGTCACCGGTTATTTCTGCCAGGGCTTTAACCCGGTTGCGTCCTTCCCGGACAAAAACAAAGTGGTGAGCTGCCTGAGCAAGCTGAAGTACATGGTGGTTATCGATCCGCTGGTGACTGAAACCTCTACCTTCTGGCAGAACCACGGTGAGTCGAACGATGTCGATCCGGCGTCTATTCAGACTGAAGTATTCCGTCTGCCTTCGACCTGCTTTGCTGAAGAAGATGGTTCTATCGCTAACTCCGGTCGCTGGTTGCAGTGGCACTGGAAAGGTCAGGACGCGCCGGGCGAAGCGCGTAACGACGGTGAAATTCTGGCGGGTATCTACCATCATCTGCGCGAGCTGTACCAGTCCGAAGGTGGTAAAGGCGTAGAACCGCTGATGAAGATGAGCTGGAACTACAAGCAGCCGCACGAACCGCAATCTGACGAAGTGGCTAAAGAGAACAACGGCTACGCGCTGGAAGATCTCTATGACGCTAATGGCGTGCTTATTGCGAAGAAAGGTCAGTTGCTGAGTAGCTTTGCGCATCTGCGTGATGACGGTACAACCGCATCTTCTTGCTGGATCTACACCGGTAGCTGGACAGAGCAGGGCAACCAGATGGCTAACCGCGATAACTCCGACCCGTCCGGTCTGGGGAATACGCTGGGATGGGCCTGGGCGTGGCCGCTCAACCGTCGCGTGCTGTACAACCGTGCTTCGGCGGATATCAACGGTAAACCGTGGGATCCGAAACGGATGCTGATCCAGTGGAACGGCAGCAAGTGGACGGGTAACGATATTCCTGACTTCGGCAATGCCGCACCGGGTACGCCAACCGGGCCGTTTATCATGCAGCCGGAAGGGATGGGACGCCTGTTTGCCATCAACAAAATGGCGGAAGGTCCGTTCCCGGAACACTACGAGCCGATTGAAACGCCGCTGGGCACTAACCCGCTGCATCCGAACGTGGTGTCTAACCCGGTTGTTCGTCTGTATGAACAAGACGCGCTGCGGATGGGTAAAAAAGAGCAGTTCCCGTATGTGGGTACGACCTATCGTCTGACCGAGCACTTCCACACCTGGACCAAGCACGCATTGCTCAACGCAATTGCTCAGCCGGAACAGTTTGTGGAAATCAGCGAAACGCTGGCGGCGGCGAAAGGCATTAATAATGGCGATCGTGTCACTGTCTCCAGCAAGCGTGGCTTTATCCGCGCGGTGGCTGTGGTAACGCGTCGTCTGAAACCGCTGAATGTAAATGGTCAGCAGGTTGAAACGGTGGGTATTCCAATCCACTGGGGCTTTGAGGGTGTCGCGCGTAAAGGTTATATCGCTAACACTCTGACGCCGAATGTCGGTGATGCAAACTCGCAAACGCCGGAATATAAAGCGTTCTTAGTCAACATCGAGAAGGCGTAAGGGGGCGAACAGATGGCTATGGAAACGCAGGACATTATCAAAAGGTCCGCAACTAACTCCATCACGCCGCCTTCTCAGGTGCGTGATTACAAAGCAGAAGTCGCAAAACTTATCGACGTTTCCACCTGTATCGGCTGTAAAGCCTGTCAGGTGGCGTGTTCGGAGTGGAACGACATCCGTGATGAAGTGGGGCACTGCGTCGGGGTTTACGATAACCCCGCCGATCTGAGCGCCAAGTCCTGGACGGTGATGCGCTTTAGCGAAACCGAACAGAACGGCAAGCTGGAGTGGCTGATCCGTAAAGACGGCTGTATGCACTGTGAAGATCCCGGCTGCCTGAAGGCGTGCCCGTCTGCTGGTGCAATCATTCAGTACGCTAACGGGATTGTCGATTTCCAGTCGGAAAACTGCATCGGCTGTGGTTACTGCATTGCCGGGTGTCCGTTTAATATTCCGCGCCTCAACAAAGAGGATAACCGGGTATATAAATGCACGCTCTGCGTCGATCGCGTCAGCGTCGGCCAGGAACCGGCTTGTGTGAAAACCTGTCCGACCGGGGCTATCCACTTCGGCACCAAGAAGGAGATGCTGGAGCTGGCGGAACAGCGCGTGGCGAAACTGAAAGCGCGTGGTTACGAACATGCTGGCGTCTACAACCCGGAAGGGGTCGGTGGTACGCACGTTATGTACGTGCTGCATCACGCCGATCAGCCGGAGCTGTATCACGGTCTGCCGAAAGATCCGAAGATCGACACCTCGGTAAGCCTGTGGAAAGGCGCGTTGAAACCGCTGGCAGCGGCTGGCTTTATTGCCACTTTTGCCGGGTTGATTTTCCACTACATCGGTATTGGCCCGAATAAGGAAGTGGACGATGACGAGGAGGATCATCATGAGTAAGTCGAAAATGATTGTGCGCACCAAATTTATTGATCGCGCCTGTCACTGGACCGTGGTGATTTGCTTCTTCCTGGTGGCGCTGTCCGGGATTTCGTTCTTCTTCCCGACGCTGCAATGGCTGACGCAAACCTTCGGTACGCCGCAGATGGGACGCATTTTGCACCCGTTCTTCGGCATTGCGATTTTCGTCGCACTGATGTTTATGTTTGTGCGTTTTGTGCATCACAACATCCCGGATAAGAAAGATATTCCGTGGCTGTTGAACATTGTCGAAGTATTGAAAGGCAATGAGCATAAAGTGGCGGATGTCGGTAAGTACAACGCCGGGCAAAAGATGATGTTCTGGTCGATCATGAGCATGATTTTCGTGCTGCTGGTGACCGGGGTGATTATCTGGCGTCCGTACTTTGCGCAGTACTTCCCGATGCAGGTTGTTCGCTACAGCCTGCTGATCCACGCGGCTGCGGGTATCATCCTGATCCACGCCATCCTGATCCATATGTATATGGCATTTTGGGTGAAAGGATCGATTAAAGGGATGATCGAAGGGAAGGTAAGTCGTCGCTGGGCGAAGAAACACCATCCGCGCTGGTATCGTGAAATCGAGAAGGCAGAAGCGAAAAAAGAGAGTGAAGAAGGGATATAATCTCTTTTGAACTTTAAGCTGAAAATGGCGCTGTAAAAGGCGCCATTTTGTACTGACCCCAAAAAGTTGGACAGTTAAACACGAGGCATATAGGTCTGATTCCGATATTCAATTGGAGTCAGACCTTTTAATTTCAGGCTAATTCTTCTGCTGTTGTAGTATTCAATATATTCCGTAACAGCATCCTTCAGTTCGCTTATATTACTGAACTCATCAAGATAAAAACACTCCGACTTTAAGGTTCCAAAGAAACACTCCACCACAGCATTATCCAGACA
>NZ_JAENDM010000063.1:0-21392 GCF_019375075.1 Escherichia sp. XD33 | reverse complement strand
TGCCGTTACGCACCACCCCGTCAGTAGCTGAACAGGAGGGACAGCTGATAGAAACAGAAGCCACTGGAGCACCTCAAAAACACCATCATACACTAAATCAGTAAGTTGGCAGCATCACCCACAATTTATTGAGGTTAATCTGAATGTGCGAGAAATACGCGCAGTGAGGAATATAGCGGGGAGATAAAGAAGCATACTGGCGGCGAGGAGCCGCCAGTGTCAGACAGGCAGGATTAATCGTTACCAAACAGATCGCGGGTGTATACCTTGTCCGCCACATCCGCCAGCTCTTCCGCCATACGGTTAGAGATAATCACATCCGCCTCTTGTTTGAAGGCATCCAGGTCGCGCACTACGCGGGAGTTAAAGAACTCATCTTCCTGCATCACCGGTTCATAGATAATAACCGGAATACCTTTTGCCTTGATGCGCTTCATAATGCCCTGAATAGAAGAGGCACGGAAGTTGTCCGAACCACTCTTCATGATCAGGCGATACACACCCACCACTTTCGGCTTACGGGCAAGAATAGAATCCGCGATAAAGTCTTTACGGGTACGGTTAGCATCTACGATAGCCGCGATGATATTGTTCGGGACCGATTCGTAGTTCGCCAGCAACTGCTTGGTATCTTTCGGCAGGCAGTAGCCGCCATAGCCAAAGGACGGGTTGTTATAGTGGTTGCCGATACGCGGATCCAGGCATACCCCTTCGATAATCTGCTTGCTGTTCAGCCCCTGGCTTTCAGCATAGCTGTCAAGCTCGTTGAAATAGGCAACGCGCAGCGCCAGATAGGTGTTCGCGAACAGTTTGATCGCTTCCGCTTCAGTGGAGTCGGTAAACAGGGTCGGGATATCCTGCTTAATCGCGCCTTCTTTCAACAGGTCTGCGAAACGTTCGGCACGTGCAGAGCGCTCACCAATGACAATGCGCGACGGGTGCAGGTTATCGTACAGCGCACGGCCTTCACGCAGGAACTCAGGAGAGAAAATAACATTATCAATCCCTAAACGTTCTTTGATGTCGCGGGTGAACCCCACCGGGATGGTCGATTTAATGATCATCACCGCGTTCGGGTTGATCTCTGTGACATCGCGAATAACCGCTTCCACCGTAGAGGTGTTGAAGTAGTTGGTTTTAGGATCGTAATCGGTCGGCGTCGCAATGATCACGTAGTCGGCATTACGATAGGCGTCGTGCTTGTCCGTAGTGGCACGGAAATTTAACGGTTTTTCTGCCAGATATTCCTGAATCTCTTTATCCACAATCGGAGAGATCTTCTGGTTAAGCATATCCACTTTGGCCTGTACGATATCCAGGGCCACCACTTCGTGGTTTTGCGCAATCAGGATACCGTTCGATAAACCAACATAACCTGTACCGGAAATAGTAATTTTCATGAGATTACATTTTAATTAGTTAACTGTAGAATGACAAGTAGTCAGGGAATGAACTAGTTATTAATATTTTTACCAAAGATAATAACCCATAAGCAAACAAAAAAAATAATTAACAAAACAAGAAGTGTATGAAGCACTCAAATTATAAGGCCCTGTCAAAATCAGGGCCCTAAATTTAGTTAAACATATAAATTAATCCAACCACTCGGTATGGAATACACCTTCTTTATCGGTACGTTTATATGTATGCGCACCAAAGTAATCACGCTGAGCCTGGATGAGGTTAGCTGGCAGAACTGCGGAACGATAACTGTCGTAGTAGGAAATAGCAGCAGAGAATGTCGGTACCGGGATGCCATTCCGCACGGCATAGGCCACCACATCACGCAGCGCTTGCTGATAGTCATCAGCGATCTGTTTGAAGTATGGTGCCAGCAGGAGGTTAGCAATGCCAGCATTTTGCGCATAAGCATCAGTGATCTTCTGCAGGAACTGCGCACGAATAATGCAGCCCGCACGGAAAATCTTAGCAATTTCGCCGTAGTTCAGATCCCAGTTGTACTCTTCAGAAGCAGCGCGCAGTTGGGAGAAGCCCTGAGCATAGGAAACGATTTTACCAAGGTACAGTGCACGACGTACTTTCTCAATAAATTCAGCTTTATCACCGGCCGGCTTAGCCTGCGGACCACTCAGCACTTTTGAAGCGGCTACACGCTGATCTTTAAGCGAAGAAATATAGCGAGCAAACACAGACTCAGTGATCAGAGACAGAGGTTCCCCAAGATCTAGTGAGCTCTGACTGGTCCACTTACCGGTACCTTTGTTTGCTGCTTCATCAAGAATGACATCGACGAGGTATTTACCCTCTTCATCCTTCTTGGTGAAGATATCTTTGGTAATGTCGATCAGGTAGCTGCTAAGTTCACCGTCGTTCCATTCGGTAAAGGTTTGCGCAAGGTCTTCATTTGAAAGCGCCAGCCCGCCTTTCAGCAGCGCATAGGCTTCGGCAATCAGCTGCATGTCACCATACTCAATGCCGTTATGCACCATCTTCACATAATGGCCGGCACCGTCAGCACCGATATAGGTCACACATGGCTCGCCGTCTTCAGCTACCGCAGCAATCTGCTTCAGAATCGGAGCAACTAACTCATAGGCGTCTTTCTGCCCACCAGGCATGATGGAAGGCCCTTTAAGAGCGCCCTCTTCACCCCCGGAAACACCGGTACCAATAAAGTTAAAACCTTCGGCAGACAGTTCACGGTTGCGACGGATAGTGTCCTGGAAAAAGGTATTGCCGCCATCAATAATGATGTCGCCCTTATCGAGGTAAGGCTTCAGGGAATCGATCGCGCTATCAGTGCCAGCCCCGGCCTTAACCATCAACAGTATACGACGAGGCGTTTCGAGGGATTCAACGAATTCTTTAACTGTATAGTATGGGACTAGCTTCTTACCGGGGTTTTCGGCAATCACTTCTTCAGTCTTTTCTCGGGAGCGGTTAAAAACGGAGACGGTATAACCGCGGCTTTCAATGTTAAGCGCAAGGTTACGCCCCATCACAGCCATACCGACAACACCGATTTGTTGCTTGGACATTACATACTCCTGTCAGGGTTAATCACTACAAATCGAACACAGCAACAATTTAATCAAATAGTAGCGCAAAGTACAGTAAAGGTATAGACTGCTGGTCAAAATAACCACGTAATAAGGACAACAATCTTATTGCAATTATCTGAATAATCTAAAAACTCTATAATAATCAAGAATAGTGGATCTGGTGAAAATCAGACGAAGTTTAAATTTATCAGGTTCAGCTTGAATATTTCTAGCAGAAACAATTCCTAACATAAAAATATTGCAATGAAGGAGACGATAGCTATGTAAGTGTTATTATAATATTCTTTACGACTATAAATTTATTTGAGTGCATATATGAAATTATCACGCCGAAAAATACTCAACTTTATTATACCAACTTTGGTAGGGACATTTTTTTCAGGAAAAACTCTTTCAAAGGAACAAAAAGAAAAATCAAGTGATAATAAATCCAATAACCAAGCAAATCAATATATGTATCACAATTTAATGGATAGCCCACAAGGTTACAAATTTGTAGGCGGATTTTTTGAAGCAGAAGGAAAAGCGCTTGCAGGTTTAAAAGGTGAATCATTACAGTCCAGGATACTGAAAAGAGGACAATTTGATATTGAATCCATACCAAACCAGTCACAAGGGATTGCAGGTATGGTATTTGGCGGACAAAACAATAAAATAGCCATAATAGGAGATCAAAGGGGCCGTATTCAAGTTTATGCAAGCATGAATGGACTTCATACCGCACAACAGATTTCTATACCATATATAGAGGGTACTGGGATATTTCATGGCCCACACCAAGATAGAATAGTAAAATTTCCTTGTGCAGGTAACGAAGATGATAATCTTTCTCCTGGATTGTGGTTTTCTACATCAAAAGACGGCATCCCAGATTTATATTTAGTATCTCCGTTAAGATACACGGACTTTGATAACCCACATCAAAAAAGCATCAATTCCACACAATTTAAGGTACTCTTAGAAAAAAGACTCATCCCTGAGTCACTGCAGCAAACAAAATATTCAACAGCCTGGAATACTGATCACTGCTGGCTTAAGATCCTAGGCATTAGCCATGATAAAGAACATCTCGGTTCAGTGTCAGGAATATTCTCAACCGGAAGCCCAAATAGTAATTCAAACATAAAGTACTCTATAGACATAGCTAACTTAAGATTATTAAACGCTGAGAAAAACAATATTAATGAACTAATATCGATAGTTGGATTAAAAGATTTATCTAATTATGCATGGAGTCGTGACAATCTTACAAAATTCGCTATTGAGTTTAACGAAGAACTCAAACAAATAATTTTATATGCTAAAATACCGCCACGTTCCGAAGGAAGTACTTTCATACCAACACGAATTACAAATGAACAACACATAAAAATTTATAACGAAGAGAATAACTTAAAGCATGAGCCTAAAAATATTATTTATATTGAACCTAGCTATGTTTTAGAAGATAACCATATATGTAGAATGCAAGATGGTATCCTGAAATACACACCAGGAATAGTGGTTAGGGTAACACCTGAGCAGAATGAGCTAATTGACATTCATGGATTTACCAGAAATGATAAGCAATCATTTATCAGCAATAAATATATAGGTAATAAAAAAATAACAATACAAAAAATAAATAATTCCCAATTAAAAATCGATGGTGCCGTTCCCTATAATAAATACTGGAATGTTTACTCACCAATAGATTTAAACACAGATGAAAAAATATGCATTATAAAAATAGAAGAAGTTACAGATAACGGTTTTATAGTAAAACTATTATCTAAAGATGGTGCAAGAGATTACGATATCAATTTATTACCAAAGAATAGTTGGTTCGATTTACATGTAAGACCAAAATGACATCGAGGGAAAAATGAAAAAAATATACATAGATCATGATGAAAAATATAATGGCAATGGTTCATTAAATAGCCCATTTAACACTCTTGAAGAATTATACAGTCTGAAAATAGAACATCCTGTAACTATTCTGATAAAAAAAGGGAATATTTTCCGTTTTTCATTAATAGACCTTAATGGAATTTTTTATAACAATACGTCTGAAAAGAGTATCATGCGTTCATATGGTGAGGGTTCTAATCCAGTATGGATTACTAAATCTGAAAATAATAGCCATATTCACACTAATAAAATACAAAATTTTACGATAACAAATATTGACTTCTATGCCCATGAAAATGGAACTCAAAAACCTTATATATTTGGCATACCTACAGGCAATCAGTCAGGAGATTGTAATTTAGAAATATCCCAATGTACATTCATGGGAACCTCTCGCTCGGCACATTCAGATAATGGAAGAATAGCTACTATCTATCTTGAAGTAGAAGATAAACGATTTAATTATGTTAATAAAATCACTATCAAAAATTGTCATTTCAACTTTGTAAACTCAGGGATATATATTCATGGTAATACAACTCCTAAGTCCACCAACAACAATCTAGGCGATTCATATAAATGCTATGGAATAAAAATAAAAAGTTGCTCATTTACAAATATAATCAATGCCGGCATTTTACTCGTGGCATGTGCATCAAAAAATAGTAATTACGATTTAAAAGATGAATATACAAGTGGTTTCGAAAATATTTATTACTCGAGTTACAGAACAGACGTTTATAATTCCGAGAAAGATAAATTGGCCGAACAGGCGCAATGGGATGCACCAATTTGGTTTACCCTATGTAATAAAATTATAGGGCAATACTTTAGCATACATGGTTCAGGTCCTGGGCATCCAGACAGAATGGCTATCGATTTCGATTATCACTGTTGGGATTGTATAATAAGACATGGATATACATCAAATAATTCAAGGAATGTCATGTTTATTTCAGGACCTATGGCAAGAACTATTTTTAAAAGTAAATATTCAATAGATAAACCTTTAGATATAACTGATGAAGAATGGTATTATACTCGTAGGTATGGTACAGGTAATAATCTTTACGAACAAGTAATATCATTTAATGATGGTTTAATGCGAGACGCATCATCTATAAATCCTGATTCAGTAAAAATAAATGCTAATAGATATGTTTATGATTGTGTAATTCGAAATTGCGCTTTTATAGATACAATCTCTTCACGTAACATATTTATAATCGGCGCGTATCCTACTGATAATAATAAATGTGGTCCGACGACTTTAACAATTGAAGGTTGTCTTTTTTATTGGAAATTCTTAGAAACAACCTGTTTAATTAATAAAGAAACAATTCCAATGATTAATGGTTTAAAGAAAATAATCATAAATAATACAATATTTTACTCTGAAAGATGGACTGAACGTCTCTTAAATGAATTAGGATTATTTACTATCAATAATGTAATTGTTAGTGATCCGCGATTCAAAAACTTACCTATCGTTCCGCCAGTCAGTTTGGATGCAGCATTGGAAATTTTTTCTATGTTATACTCACCTAGTTTCAGTCATGAACCATCAAAAAATATATTGGATAATCTGTTTAGGAGAGAGAGTAACCAAACATCTAATAAATGAAAAAATATAGTAATCTAAAAATAGATCACTATATTATTTATCTCTTTAATAACTTAAAAATAATATCTCTTTCCCAAATGAACAAGCATGTTATGTAAACAACTGCTCCGACTAAAATTTTCGTAATAAATATCACAATTACTGATATGGATAGATTTGAAATAAGGAGTGAATAGATAAAAATTACAGAGACCATCACCAAAGAAAAAATTATAGGTTTTGTAATAACCTTAAGAAAAATGAGGTAATTGCCTTTTAAAACTCTAATAGCGAGATACATATTAGGAAAAAACATTAATACATTGGCGATTAAATACAGTATAACGAGAGTATTGATATCATAAAAACCACCAATGATAAATGCACCGATTTGCAAAAATGCATTATAAATAGATATGTATAAAAGGATATTTGTTTTAGCTCGAGCCATGAAAACAGAACCTGTTGTGCTAACCATCGACTGCATAATAGCTACAGGAGCGAGCCACATTAATAATGTAGAAACTAAAAACCACTTTTCTCCAAGAAAAACAAGAACAAACTCATGGCTTACAATTGCAAGACCGAGCATTAGAGGTGGAATGATAATGGATATAACTCTTAATGTCTGAATATAAATATTAAATGATCCTTTATCATCTGACTGTGACCTACTCAATATCGGATATAAAGATCTAGTTAAAACAAATGTTATATTTTGAATTGGAAATAACATCAATCTATATGCAAGTGAGTATTGACCAAGTGTAGCAGATGAAAAAAATCTACCGATGATAATTTGGTCACTATTTCTAGAAAAATAATTTAGAAAATTAAAAGCAACTAAATTTGAGCTAAACCTAAAAATAGATTTTATATCACTAACATTAAATCTTAGACGTGGAATCCAATTAGAGGATATCCAAAATCCTAAAGCGGTAAAAATAGCATATAATAATGTTTGGATGACCAGACTAAAAACACCAAAACCATTGGCAGCAAAGATTATTGCTATTGCCAATGAAATTAGCGATGAGATAACTTCAACAAAGGCAACTCTATTAAATTTTGAATCTCTTTCTAACAGAGCTAAATGTGCGGAAGTTACGCTATTGATAACAAACGCAATAGATATTATTTTTAAAGTTTGAGCAAGAATCGGTTCATGAAAAAAAATGGCAATCTTTTGCGAGAATAAAATAGTTAATATACACAATACGATCCCAAGTACAGAGTTCAAAACGAAAATACTATTTTTTAACCCCTCAGTAAGGCAATCGCGCTGAATAATTGCAGCAGAAGACCCCATATCACGTATTATATTTATGAAATTGACAACAATCAGGGTTAATGACATAACCCCCAATTCAGAAGGACTTAAAAACCTCGAGAAAACAAAAAGCCCTACGACCTGGCATGAAACTTTAGTAATTTGAGAAAACGAAACCCACTTTACATTATTGATTAAGGTCATTAAAAAACACCCACCCTAAAATCGACTTCAACAAATGAAGATACCTATGTAAAATTAAAGAAGACATAGATAACATCATATATTTTGACATACTTATAGCATTTCTTTAAAGTAAGTGTCAATTTTCGCTCTAACCTTATCATTATTTGAAAGACGAAAACCAATATAACCAAGAATTTTATTTTTTATTTTAGAGAATAACTTATAAATTAATCCACCATTTATAATAGTTGTATTCGTTTGGCTTAACGCAAAATTATAATGTTGAATCTCCTGAACATATTTAAGTGCAACCGGACAGACAGCAACCGCAGATCCCGATAAAATAAGCAATTTACTAATCCACAGATCATCTGTTTTCGGAGCTATTTTTAGAAAATCACAGTTGTTAAGATATTCTTGCTTGAACATTTTTTTTGTAAGAACACAGCCACCAACACCGGTAATAATAAAATCTTTCTCAATTACTTCATTCTTTTGGTGAATTTTATACATATTATAGCTTTGAATTAATCCAAGAAAATTCTTTCTAATACATTTTACTCTGGATGCTACAACGTATCTCTGTTCATGACGGTTAAACTCATTTATTAATTCTGATAACCAATTTGCTCCGTAAATAACATCATCATCCGCATAGATTAAGATATCATCATCCACAGAGTTTATTAGAGCAGGAAAAATTTTCCTGTAAGGTCCAGTATTATGAACAAAGTGCACAGATACGATGTCATGTATTTTATTAAGTTCATTAACCCACTTAGGAGCACATTTTATACCTTGGTCAGCCATATACGCTTCATGGGAAATCCATAGATTTATTTTATCAGGAAGCATATTTTGATGAACTAAAGACCAGATTGTTGCGGCGCATAACTCGAGCCTTGAAGAAGTCGTTGTCAAATTAACAGAAATCATATTTTAACCGCCAATGTTCTTTAAAAGTTTTTTAATTTTTTTACAATCGGTTTAGAGCCGATTACATAATGTCCCGCTGGTATATTTTCCATTAGTATTACTCCAGCTCCTATTATTACGTCATTACCAATAGTGATGTCATCACCTAAAATACAAGAATGAGCTCCCATTGTGACATTATTGCCAATTACAAAACGGTCTGGGTAACTTTTCTTATTCGCACCTAATGTGCAAGATTGTCGAATATTAAAAAAATCACCTATGATACAATCTTTATTAATAACTATCGCATGAGCATGCCAAATTCTAAAACATTTACCGATTCTCGTCTGATAAGGTATTTCAACCCCAATAATTACCTCATTAATAATCTTATTGAGAATAACAAAGCAAAATGTTATAGGATAGAATATAACATAGTGCTTGGTATGCAATGTCGCGAGCCGGTAGAGTAACACAACCATTTTAGATTTAATGCCCGGATTATGACAAATTTCCCAAATAAAATTTCGCATATATATCCTTTTTATAAACTATTAGTTATTTTTTCGATCAATACTATAGGCCAATGCTAATAATTTGGTAGGGATAATCCTCATTATCACTCGGAAAGAGAAAAGGCCGAAATTCAATAAAGGACTAGCAATATTTAGTTTGTTTTTCAATCTATATAAAATATATTCGCTTTTAATGTAATTTATTCCTTTCCTCCTTTGTAGCATATTTTTACCAACTCTAACCTTTAATAAGACATCGCTAATGTTTAGGCAAATTTTATTGTTCGCAAGCATTCTTAGCCAAAGATTATAATCTTCCATATATAAATGATGTTTATACCCACCTACTTCTAGTACGCTTGTTTTTTTAAATACCACACTCATGTGATTGAAAGGGTTCTTTAGTTTAGCAAATTTTTTGATTTCATCACTTTTGGTTGGCAATATTTTAAGGCGTGTATTAGAGTCATCGTCAATTTCTATGATTGCAGTCCCTAATAAATCTATTTTAGGATCAGATCTTAAAATATCAAATTGCCTTTCAAAACGCCTCTCAAAGCATATATCATCGGTGTCCATTCTAGCTATATATTCATTCGAGCAAAATTTCATTCCTTCATTTAACGCACATCCCAAGCCAACATTTTCACTGAGAATCACTTTTTTTATTGGTAGTATTCTTTCCCATTTATTAACTACTTTTTCTAATTCTTCGCCAACAGGTCCGTCATAAACAATTACTATCTCATCAGCAGGTAAAGTTTGATTATTAAGACTATTTAAACACTCATTTAAGTATATCGGGTTTTCTCTATAATATAGTGACATCAAAACTGAAAATGAATGAAATTCCATATTAGATAAATCCTCGCACAAAAAAAATTAATCAGTTATTTGAGGCACAAATTATAAACATCATCATACTTCTGTCCCATAATTGCTCCTGTATAATATTTTAAATATGTATTAATAGCGTAAGTTTCTAATTTACCTTTGTCTTGCGTCTGATAATAAGCATCATAGCACTTTATCAAACCTTTCCTGGTACCGTTGAATAGGTACCCACAGATGCCTGTTGTGTTATTGTAAACTTCTTTGTGCGGTTCTATGTCCGAGCAGATAAATGCTTTTCCTAATGAAAGTGATTCAATAAGAGCTAATGGCAATCCCTCAGCTTTCGAAGCTGATACAAAACAATCGAAATTAACAAACAATTCGTGAGGATTCTGAATCATACCATGGAAAAAAATCTTTTCATTATTATATTTATTTTTTAAAACCACCTCATCCACTCCTCCACCAATAATATTCAACTTAGCATTTTTGCCAACTGACCATTCTGTGAATGCATCAAGAATAACCTCAACATTTTTCCGTTTATTTATTACACCCAAATAATAAAAATTCACAGAGTCATCATTTTTATGCTCTATATCAAAATTACTAAAAACAGGGACATTTACACCATTTGGAATTGCAATCATTCCTTTTAAAGAAAATCTTTCCGTACAATAATCTTTAACGGCATTCGAACATGCAACCTTAATAAAATCCTTTATCACATAACGCCCGACAACACCTTCTAATCTCCCCTTAATAAGACCTTTAGTCTGCACGAAATCAACATCAAAGTAATTATGAATAGTGGTAATTTTTTTAGTTTTCTTGAAACAAAGAAAATTATATATGTCAGATATTGTGCAATGACTATGTATGATATCAAAATGGTTTTTATATAAAAAATTCAATATCTTAAATAGGCTTGTTTTTTTAAATACTACTACATTACATTTCTTTTCAAATTCAGCTCTCCTTTCACCCTCGCCTAATGAAAGTAATGTAATATTATAATCTGAAGGTAGATTATTTATTATTGTCAAGCATACATTTACTGGCCCAGCATTTTTCATACTTGGGAGAATAAAAAGGATATTTTTATTTTGCTTTTTCATAGTCTATTATTTATTCCGACATCCAGTAACCGTCATTATCAATATCTTTAAGATATAATTTAAAATCAGTAGTGCTGTAATTAAGGAGGAAAACAGGACTAGTATAGGCATATACCCAACCACCGCCCATAATCAATGTCCTTCGTTGAGTATACACATTAATTATTACCATGCTTAAAACTGCAAAAGCTAACAAGTAATATCTAAGCAAACTAAGTGTTTTATTAGATATTACTCGTAAATGAGAATATATATTTGCATTGGAAAGATACATATAACAAACCCTCAACATAAGAAATGCCTGAGCAATATTTATATATCTATTCAATGCCGTATAGGATATAGACATTATAAAACAAGCCGGAATAACAAAATTTAAAAAACGATCAATTACTAACATTTCATTTTTATCTTTTAGATAAAAGAACAATGCAAGTATTCCTAATCCTCGTGATAGATAGGCTAGAATCAGTGTATTAGTATCTGTTGGTATTTCACTCCAAACACCATCAACATAACCTCCCATAGCGTAGTCACCTACTCCCATAAATGAAATTCCAGGAAGAACGCTTCTCAACACAAAAGAACTCAGGAAATAAAAAATAAAAACCAGCGGAATAATATAAATTTTTTTAATTTTGATGTATCTACTACCAAAAAAACATATAAGAATAAAAATCATGGAAAAATGCATTAATAGCGATAAACATGAAAAAACAGCGAACCTAACTTTGCTTCGTGAATAAAAACATGTTATGGCATAGATAATAAATACCATTGCCGCTCCATAGCGAATACCTAAAACCAAGTTTAGGATATTCAATGCCGAAAAAACGATAACATGCGTAAAAACAAACCCTTTATCTTTCGTTGATTCTTCTGAAGAATATTCATTATTCAATAGCATATTACGAAATGATGCCATATAAAAATATGTCATCACAGCGCCATACATTGCAGGAATAAAGAAAAAAGGGATGTTGAAATATTGAAATATATATCCATGTATGTAAAGTAATATATCTGGATGTTGAGTTATTATTTCTAATATATTTGTATTCCTGTTGTACTCACTTATTTCAAGATATCTTCTATATAGATCTCCTAAAGGAGGTGTTTTTATCAAAATAAAAAAATAAAATAGTGATACTAGCATGAATGGAATTCTATTCATGCTTTTTTTATCTAATGACAAAAATGACATAATCAAGCCAACAATTGGCACTAAAAAGCTAAATACCATACTAACAGGCAATAATTTATTTACTCTCATATGATTGACTTATTTAATGTTATTTTTGAACGTTAGTAACACCATTGAATGTTAATTATTTCAATTTACCTTTAATATAAAACAGCAAGTTGATAAATGAAAAATTCTTGAGGATATCTTGTAAAGTTATAACATCCCCTCTGTTTTTTATATCCTGAATATATAAGGACTTAATATGTTTTTTACTTAATGTTTTTGAATGGGTTTGGATGAATTTTTTATAACCTTGATGAGCTTTGCTGCTTGTGGTGATGCGTTGCCTACCACTTTCAATGTTCACAATATAAGTTGCTTCATCTATTTTTAAACATGGTCCAAACTTATGTATCAGTCTATACCAAAGATCGTAATCTTGCCAGGCCGGAAATGAAACATCAAAACCACCAACTTGTTTCATAAAACTTGTTTTAGTAAAGATTTGGTTACCGACATAGTTTTTATACCCCATCATATTGAGAGTAATAGTTCCGCTTCTTCCATTCCATTTTTTATCATTATTTTCATTCCGGAATATCATATCGGAACACAATAAATTGGCTCCAGTTTTTTTATGCAATTCAATAAACCTTTCTAATCTTTCTGGAAGGAATAAGTCATCATCATCAAGACCGGTTATATACTCTCCTTGAGCAATTTCAATACACCTATTCCTCGAATAACAAGCCCCTTTAGGCTTTTCATTCGTTAGATATTTAATTCTTCCATCTTTACTAGCCAAATCTAATAAAACATGCTGCGTATCATCTGAAGAACCATCATCACAAATAATAATTTCAATGTTTTTATATGTTTGATTCCTTACAGACTCAATGGCTCTCATTAATAAATCAGATCGATTATGAGTCGGTATATAAACAGTTATTAAATCTTGCATTTCATTATGAAAGCCATCAATTTGGGTGGAATTTAGATCTGACATAATATTAGTATGCTCCATCTTTTTTCAATACAACGGTAACTGTCTTAAATAAAATTGCAATATCATTCCACATCGACCAATTTTTCACATACCATGCATCAAGATAAACTCGTGTTTCATAATCAACATCACTTCGACCACTCACTTGCCATAAGCCTGTCATACCCGGTTTACTTAACAGATAATAATCCACTTCTTCATTATATCTCGCAAGTTCAGCAGTGATAATTGGTCTGGGCCCAACTAAACTCATTTCACCTTTAAGAACATTAAAAAGTTGTGGTAATTCATCAAGACTAGTTCTTCGAAGAAATGCACCAATTTTCGTTATACGCGGATCATTTTTTAATTTAAATGTAGCTTCCCATTCTTCTTTTGCAGAGGCATCATTAAGAAGTAAATCTTCTAACACCTCTTTAGAGTTGATAACCATTGACCTAAATTTTAAGCACTTAAAAGGCTTCCCATTTTTACCAATCCGTTCATGCCCATAAATTGCAGGCCCCCCATCTTTTCTCACCTTCTGGCTAATATATATAATTATTGGGGATAAAATAAGAATGATAAATAAAGACCCGAAAATATCAAACAGACGTTTAAGAAATCGCGATGATAGTTTCGCCAAGTTCTGTTGAACTCTGAATATCATAACCTCGTGACTAAAAATGAATGACATGTCTGTACTATCAAGAGGCATACCACGTAATGTAGGTATAACAGACACATAGCGGAATCCCTTTATCATGAAATTTCTAAGCCATGTGTTTCTAATATCACTCTGATGAGCCTCAACTGCAACTATGAATTGCGTTTTACGGTCAACTGTTGATAACCAATTAATATCGTTTGACAATATAGGTATATTATTAAACTTAGAAAGCTCCGGCATATTTTCCTCACTAGATATAAACCCGACCACTACTAAGCCTAAATTTGCCTCACTGCTAATTGCTTTATATGCTTCTAATGCATTATCCCCACTACCGATAATCCACGTATCTCTTCTCCAAAACCCTAATATGTCTAATATACGTTTAGTACACATACGTGCTATTGGTACTAAACATAAAATCAATGACCATGTAAGAATCCATAAATAACGAGACAATTCCCAATTTGTAAATGATAATACTGCAATTTCGATTACACCAAAAATAACTAAAGTCCGCAATATCTCCTTTAGTTCAAACCAGAAAGTTTTACGATAAAAATAATGACGTAATCTCATTGAATACCATCCAACACAGCACAAAGCCAGAAGAATGTGCAGCAATTGCCATCCTTCTAGCCCCGTAGATGAATCGGCATATAGATATTCCTGATCAGTGAGTGAAAGCAAAGCGAGAGCTAAATACATTGACGTAATAAAACTCACCAAGTCGGAAATTGCCAATGAGACACTGACGATAATATTTTTCCCGAGAAGTGTCATAATCCCCTCTTTTATTTTTTAATCAATATTAAGTTAGAGTAATGATATGTTCATTACTCTAAGTTTTTATTGGTTTACTTTTTGTCAGTATATTTATAACCGTAGTGATTATAGCCATAGCCATAATAACTACTTGCTTTGTTAATAATACCGTTCAGTATACAACCTTTTACTATTACACCGCTTTGCTCAAAGCGTTTTATACTCACTTCTATTTCTTTTGCGGTGTTTAATTCGAATCTAGCTACTAGCAGTGTTGTTCCAACATAATTGCCAATTATTGCAGCATCCGTTACAGCCAAAATTGGCGGAGTATCAACAACTACAATGTCGTAATGCTCATTCGCCCATTCAAGAAGATTACCGAACCGTTTATTCATCAAAAGTTCTGCTGGATTTGGTGGTACCATACCACGGGATATATAATCAAACCCTGCAACAGTAACTCTTTTAATAGCATCCTCGACATTTGTTTTCCCAGAAAGGATATCGGACAACCCATTTGCATTATTTTCATTGAATAGTTTATGCGTATACCCCTTGCGCATATCTGTATCAATAAATAATACCTTTTTTCCTGTTTGAGCTATTACCGCTGCTAAATTAGAACTGACGAAAGTTTTACCTGAATTAGGGCTGGCCCCAGAAATCATCAAAATCCTGTTTCTTGCTTCCATCATTGCAAAATGGAGGCTGGTTCGTAAACCCCTAATAGATTCTATTGCGAGATCTGCAGGATTTTCAATTGCCAAGAATCCTTGGCTTTCATGATTTTTCTTATTTCTCTGAGTTTTGCCTTGAATTACGTTAGCTGTAAACGTTTCTGCTACAGGAATACTTGCATATACATTAATTCCGAGTTCTTCAAGTTGCTCAGGAGTTTCAATGCCTCTCCGCAAAAATACACGAAGTAATACAATGCCGCTAGAAACCATCAAACCAAGTAAAATTCCAATTATTAAGACGATAGCCTTTTTGGGTTTAACAGGTTTTGGCTGCGTCACAGCATTATCAATAATACGTACATTTCCGATCGCACTTGATTTTGCTATATTGAGCTCTTGCTGGCGATTAAGTAACTGCATATATACAGCACGACCAGATTCAACATCTCTGCTAAGACGTAATATTTCTTGCTGCGTTTCGGGCATTGACGAAACGCGTTTATTCAACTTCCCTTTTTCTTCTTGCAAAGTCTTCCGTTTTTCCATAAGAGCTTTATAAGTTGGATGCTCTTTTGTATATAACTGAGATATTTCTGACTCGCGGAATGTTAACTCATTGAGTTGATTGTCAACATTTACAATCTGATCAAGTACAGACTTAGCTTCCAATGATAAATCAACTGAATCGCTCTTTCTACGATATTGGTTAAGTTTACCTTCAGCGATATCTAAATCACTACGCACTTGTGGAAGTTGATTATTTAGAAATTCTAAACTTTTGGCGTCTTGTGCAGCTTGACGTGCTATATTTTGTGCTAGATAATTTTCACTTACACTGTTTACTATTTTCTCAATTTGGTCTGGATTATCCCCTGTTAAGGAGATGGTTAACATACCCGTATCTTTACCTTGATCTGCTACAATTAATCTTTCTTGAAGGTCTGTAATAGCTTCCAACCGAGATATATAATTAATTTTAAATTTAGCACCTGGTTCGGCATCTATTTTATCTACTTTAATTGAAAACTTATCATTATCAAACAAAATACCAACAGCGCTTTTATAAGTCACACCATTGTACGTGAGTTCATAGTTCCCATTCTCTTTTACAGTTAAGTATAATTCACTATTTGCATCAGAAATATATAAATGAGTTATATCAAGTGAACCACTTTTGTTACCAAGTAGGCGAGCCAAGCCTTTCCCAATAATCGAAAAGTAATCTTGCTTAACTTTAGCTTGTAAAGTTAAATCATCAACTGTCTTTCCAAGTATCATTCTTGACTGTATCAAAGCTATTTCTGGGGCAGATTGTGGCTGACTGTCAGGTAGCATTTGACTCAGATTGCTTAAAATAGCATTGCCTTGCTTTTGTTCAACTTGAATTAAGGCATCCGACTGATAAATCGGAGTTGCTAGAAATGCGTAAATCAAAGCGACTAAAGTAAAAAGTGATGTAACCGATACTATTAGCTTACGATGATCAATAAATTCGCCGACAAGCCGGCCCAAATCAATTTCATCATTATCTTTTGTTTGTGGTTTATTTGTTAGTGAAGGCATGCTTTTATTCCTGAGTTATTCACCTAATTTTTGAACCCAAAGGTTTCCAGCTTGTTCAATCAGTTTATATACTGAGAAAAAAGCTTCATCACTTTTTCTATAAGGATCGGGGATGTCACGTTGTTCTAACCAATGACCAAAAAGCATACATTTACCTCTAGCCTCTGGTGCAATTAAGCCAATTTGTTCAATATGCATTTTTTCCATTACCAATATCAAATCATATTGACGACTTAAAGAAGAAGTAAACTGCTTCGCGACGTGCCCATCTAATGAAAACCCATGGTTAAGCGCAACTTTCTCTGCACTCCCATCAGCAGGATTCCCTACTAATGCACCTGTACCCGCCGAATCGATTTTTTTAGAAGGTAATTTCATTCGCAAAAAACGCTCTCCTATTGGAGAGCGGCAAATATTTCCAGTACAAACAACTAATATGGATTCAAACATGATTATGGCCATTCCTTTATATATTTAGCTGTTTCTGTCATATCATGCACACCAGTAATTGTTGGTACAAGCTGTGAGATTACACGGTTCCAACGCACCAAAGGTGCTGTTGTGACATATACTATATCATAAGGCTGCAGTTGAAATTCAGTTCCGAGTACCATTGCCGAAGCATCTTGCGCATTCAACTGATATATATTTGCAATTTTACCCTGCTTATCACCCTTAAGTTGGCGAATAACAAAAACTCCTGTCGCATCACTATAAGCCTGAGACATACCTTCTGCATTACCTAATGCCTCAGCTAAGGTCATGCCACTTCGATCCATTTTCATGGTCGATTGTTTTCCTACTTCCCCCATGACAAATACTTTCAAGTCATCATTTCGTGGCACAAATAAGATATCTCCAGGATATAGAAGATGGTTTTGTGATAAATCTCCTTTCTGCATTAAAGCATAAAGCGAAATTTTTGTATCTTTCCCATTATGAGTTAGTACAACATTTCGCCAATCTGCATCAGGAGCTAAGCCACCAGCAGCATTTATTGCATCCATTACTGTCAAAGGTATATTTGTTATTGGCTGCTGACCTGACTTAATCACTTCACCTGTGACGTATGTTTTTTGAGACCTAAATGCTGCAATACTGACATCTACCTGCGGACTTTCGATATAAGTGGTCAGTCGGCTGGCTATATCCTGTCTTACCTGAGCGAGAGTTTTCCCTGCTACCTGCACCTTACCAATATAAGGATAGAAAATAGTACCATCTGAATTAACCCAGTTACCGGTATCACTTGCGCTACGGTATTGGCCTGCAGGTGTAGTCAACTCTGGGTGATCCCAAACAGTGACCATCAGTACATCGCCTACACCGATGCGATATTCATAACTGCGCAATAAATTATCAAGCTGCGGGTTTGGACGAGCGAGTATAGTCTCCGGACGGAGTTGGTCGATCAGACCCGGCGTCATCGGGTACACATTGACCAGTTTATCCAGATCGTAGTCGCTGTCCGGAAGCTCAACTACGTTCTTCCGCAGACTATTTAATCCCTGACCAGGGATAATGGTACAACCCGATAAAAACCCAATTGCCAATGCTAATGCCGAAAATCTAACAATTTTTTTCTTCATAATGTCACATCATCAGTAAATCAAAATTTGCCAATTCCTGAGCAGCTGTCACAGCCGTTGCTTCCCTGCCGGCTTGTGGAGAGATAAAAGCTGACTGCGTCCTGCAGCGCTACCACCCTCTCTCCTCTATTTTCAGCATTCAGCCTTATAAACTAAACGGTATTTCTATCCCTGCACTGGCCCCAACGTCATCGCTGTCGCTGTTGTTCGCGTTGGTGTACCACAGTGAAGTATTCAAGCGGACCGACTGATAAACATCTCCGCTCCAGCCAAGCTGTAAACCCTTGAGGGTATCAGCATGAGGGAACGCTTTATTAATAGACTGGTTCTCCGGGTTAACTTTGGCGTACACCAGGCGCGTGCTCCAGCGTTGGTTATCTTCGGTAATAAGCTCAACTTTACCAGCAATAAGTTGACCATCTCCGCCCATCGCATCGCCCAGTGGATACCCTTGTTGGTAATAACCATCTTTGTAGATGTGGTGGGTATAGCTGTAATTGGTCCGGCTCATATTGGTACGTGTATCATGCGCTTCCACATACCAGTTAACCGCATCCTTACCCCAGCCGTGGTGTCCTTCAACCCCGCCAAGAAACATATTCGCAGATGGTAGGTAACCAGACTCATCCTCACCAACCATCTGCCCATAGAAACTCACTGGCCAGCCAAGGGTTGGTTCAAGTTTGAACTTAAAGTCAAACCCTGCCAGCTGGTTACCCGGTTCGTTATCTGTCCCGGTATTATCATGGCCAGTGAAGCCATCCCAGAAACTGCTGAATGATTGCGGTCGACCTTCCCCGCCCCACTGCATAATGCGCGACGCGCCTAATTCTAAAGACTGGAACGGCGTGAAGGTGAAACGACCACCAATAATTTTAGCATGGGGCACAGCGGTGTACTGATTCATCTGGCTGGCAGAGATCTGGTACTGCCATGGACCCACCCAGCGCAGCCACCAGGTTTCCGGCGCCGCCTGCTCGGCTCGCTGCATCAGGAAACCGGTCATCGGTCGCATCGCATCCCCGCGGATCAGGCTTCCTTCATAGCCCGGTCCCCACCACTGCGGAACCTGACCAAAAGAGAGCCACTGGTTCCAGAACTTCACCGCGCCGTAGGCGCCGTTGGCGTTGAAGCGCGATCCGTTGCTGATCCGCTCCCCCCCTTCGACGTTACCCTGAAGGTGGACATCCCACCACTCGCCGCTGTTGTTAAACGCCAGGCCTAAGGAGTTATCCGCCGGCTGCGTCTGACCAAACCCCTGCGGGGTGCCCGGCTGGTCGGTCGAGGTGTACCCGGTGACCCGGAAATCGGCTTTTAAAGCAGACAGTCGCTGGTTGATACGGGCCAGCACCACTTGCTCAGAAGAATAGGATGGTTTGGCCTTTTTTAGTGCCCGGGCGATCTCTTCCTGGCTCAGCGGCCAGGTCGACAGGCTTAGATGGATGACCCCACGATCGGAAAGCCAGGCAAGGTCGTTTCGCAGATCGTTATCATTTACTACTAACCCGGCCGCGTAAGCCTGGGCTCCCAGTGAGGAAAGCAAGCCCAATGTCACGGCAATGCGCGCAATTTTTATCATTGTACAAGATCCATTTTCAGCCCCGCTGTCGCATCTCAATGAGAATGAGGGGAATACCAAGATAGAAAGCGCTCGCGGCACCAGCTGACTTCACTGTGCAACACCGGCGAGGCAAGTACAGTTACCCTAAGCTGCTTGAAACCCTTATAACATCCACCCAGCTCACAATGTAGGCGAATTTTACCGTACAGGCTATCGATGAGATGGGAAAGTTGATGTACAGGCGATATCAGCAGCCGCTCCTGACCCCTTTATGAGGATATCTGATGAGCATCATAGATATCTTATGGCGTTAATCACCCAAAGTGCATCGATTTTTATAGCCGTTCAGAGAAGGTATTTTGTGCAGCCGCACGTGGTTTCAGCGACGCTACCGCCCCTGGCTTAACAGCTACCAACGCACTGACTACCTGAACGGCGTATTTAATCGGCCTGTAGGTGATAAATTAGTCAGGCCTTTATTTTTTGCGGCGTTAAGTCTACGGGATTTCGGTCACAATTGGGAGTCTTGCTCCCGAATATCTGCCAATTAATCCCATCCGCTGTGTTATTGGCGAAAAATAAGCGGCTCGCCAATAAAAGATTATTTATTGTTTTCAACTATCGAACATCTGCCTGGCGCTACCACAACAGCATAGACACAGCTAACCATTTGAAAAAACTAAAATTTCTCGCAACTCTGACGTCATTCCAAAATCAGATGATGACGCTATAGTCAACTACAATTTCTAATAGTTTCTCGTTGCTGGGTTATTCATCCAACGTGGAACAGGTGCTTTCTGAACACATTTAAGAAACGTCTGACCACGGCTATATCCACGCGAATTGACAATAACAATGTAGTAGCACTGCATTATTTCATAAATATGAATTATCAATTGACTGGCGGTAATGACTCCAACTTATTGATAGTGTTTTATGTTCAGATAATGCCCGATGACTTTGTCATGCAGCTCCACCGATTTTGAGAACGACAGCGACTTCCGTCCCAGCCGTGCCAGGTGCTGCCTCA
>NZ_JAENDM010000062.1:0-21438 GCF_019375075.1 Escherichia sp. XD33 | reverse complement strand
TGGTTGCTGCTCAGCTAAACAACAGACCGAGAAAGACACTGAAGTTCAAAACACCGAAAGAGATAATTGAAAGGGGTGTTGCATTGACAGATTGAATCTACAGTAGCCTTTTTTAATATTTCATTCTCCATTTCAATGCGTTGTAGCTTTTTCCTCAGCTCACGTATTTCGATTTGTTCTGGTGTTATCGGAGAGGCTTTTGGTGTTTTGCCCTGACGCTCATCACGCAGTTGTTTGACCCATCTTGTCATTGTGGAAAGGCCAACATCCATAGCTTTGGCGACATCTGCCACCGTGTAGTTCTGGTCAACAACCAGTTGAGCGGATTCGCGTTTAAACTCTGCGCTGAAATTTCTTTTTTTCATTGGAGCACCTGTGTTGTTCTGAGGTGAGCATATCACCTCTGTTCAGGTGGCCAAATTCAGTAAACCACTTCACCTGCAAGTTGTCGAGTTCACCGCTGGTTACACGGCTATCGAACTCTTTGCGGCTTATTAGCTCCATCTGCATCTGACGACTCCAAACAAATACCCATTGAAGGGCGATGGCTGAATGGTACCGAAAACAAGACATAAAAAACAATATTTATTAGAGCAATTATGCAATAGTTGACGCCATTTAGACCACAAGTAACCTAAGTTAAAATAACGAAAACCAGAGCAAATAATTGGTGATGACGTGGCAAGTATTGCAACAAAAGACAGCATTTGTTCGGGGCACGGAGGATTCCCATCCAGGCCTCCTGTAGAGAGTGAACCACTACTTAAAGTCAACGGAGTCGAAGTGTTAGTTGATGGTAAGCAATATGCACAGCATACCGATGGAAACAGTACGCACGGTGGGCAAGCTATATCAACCAGGGCATGGTTTACCGTCAATGGTAAAGGGATCGTATGCGTTGGTGACCCTGTTTCATGCGGATCTACCGTAGCGTCCGGAGACGGCCTGGTTCAGGTAAGTTAGGAGATATCATGCTGGAAAAAGACTACCAGTTATCCGCATATAAAAAATTGGCCGCCGCCGGTGGGATGAAAACACCTGGTGCCATAACATCGGCACGAAACAGTGCTAACACAGCAAAACTGCTTGCAGAAGAATTGACCGGATTAATTCTGGATACAATTGTCTATCCCGACACTATTACCAGCTATGTTTCAACGATCAGAACAACCACAACCGGCTTAACGAACATTGGAGAACTGGCAACTAAGCACGCGGACCTGTTGGCTGGTTATGCAGATCTGTCAATGCTGCTTCAACTCGATATTGGTTGGGATGTTTACTGCCGTGCTAATGAGCGAGAAGTTTCAGAACTGCCGATCTCTATTGCCATTGGTGATGTGAATATTACTAAATCGCTTGAGGACGCTGTTAACGCGCTTAATACATCAAGTTTAGTCGCTGCTATGGGGGAGATTAACCAGACCCTTAACACTGGCTCAGGAAGCTCGTCAGGCTCTGGTTCAGGCGGCGGCACTGCCACTCCCCCACCAGCACTAACAGAAGAGCAAATTGAATCTCTGAAAGTAGCAACTGAACAGTTTGGGGTTGTTTTCAACCAGACAACAGCGCCCACAACTGCGTTACAACAGCAGTATGAACGAGCGAATGAAAGCGCCAACGTAGCCATAACTGCTTATAACCATGCTATCGGTACCGCGCTTGCAGAAGCATCAGCAAATAAGGTCAGCACAGCCAGCGCAGTTGCCGCTTTGGTTCCTGATTCTGTTCTTGATGAATTAAACAAAGCGGCACAGTAACAAAGGACTTCATTGATAATTTTTCTTCAGGAGGAAGACATGTCATTCTTTTCTACGTTAAAAACAGCTTTGTCTTTGAAGGAGAAACTTGCTGCTACTGGTGTTCTTGTTCTGATTTGCGCACTTGTTGGTGCTGGGTTTGCATGGGAACGTCATCAGCTAAAGCAAGCCATGGAGAAAATTGGCAGTCTTGATCAGGCTGTTAAGGAACGTGATAAGTCAATAATGGATCTTAACCAGACCATTGAGACGATGAACAAAGCAGAGCAACATTTTCACAGCCAGGAAGTGAAAAATGAATCAGAACAAGCCAAATATGCTGACAGGCAAATGGAACGAAAAGCTGAAGTTCAGAAACAACTGGTTGCGGCGGGTAATGTTCGCCAGCGCATTCCTGCTGACACTCAGCGGTTGCTCCGGCAGTCGATCAGCGAATTTAACGCCGACGCCGACAAAGGTTAACCACCCTGCCCCCAAAAGTGCATTTATGTGCAGGATGCCAGAGTTTAGCAGTGAATATTTTGATGATCTGCCAGCGTATATCCTCGATACAGAAACGATGCTGATGGGGATTAACAGGAAGAATCGCAACGTTAATGATTACAACCGCGCTATCAGAGGTAACTAAAAGGGATTTTTATGTCTGATAAAGTAACAGTAAAGCAAACTATCAACAAAGCAACTTCAATCTACAAAATTGAGCACATCACTGTTGGCAAGCCAGGATCTGAACAATACCGTCATGCTTTCGAGCTTGCCGATCAGCTTGGTTTAAAACACCCGGATTGCATCGAGCATGTATTTCCGACCTATGCTGATGAGCAATGTACTCATGTCCTTACCGAAGAGGATTTTTTCAGCACTGAAGAACGAGAAGGCGTTGATCGCTGCATTGGTGTGATTTGCTCTTCAGTGAGTTATGAGTTATTCCCTAATGTCCATGAAAATGGTGGTATTGGATACCAATTCCTGTACGAAGGCGATGAGCTTAAATGTTATGAACATGGTCTTCTTATCGAAAGCGTAGAATAATACCCTTCCTTCCAACCGGCTATGTTGGCCGGTTTTTCACTTATCCACATTATCCACTGGGTAGATCCAATAATTAGGTCCATACAGATCCCAATTAGATCCATATAGATCCCTGATCGTTGCAGGCCGCGCCACGTCTGGCTTAGAAGTGTATCGCGATGTGTGCTGGAGGGAAAACGATGTGTGCTGGAGGGAAAACGATGTGTGCTGGAGGGATAAAAATGTGTGCTGACGGGTTGCTAATGTGTGCTGGCGGGATATAGGATGTGTGCTGACGGGAAAGCCTGGGTAGTTATCACCACTTATAAAAACTATCCACATAATTCGGAAAAAGTAATATGAATCAATCATTTATCTCCGATATTCTTTACGCAGACATTGAAAGTAAGGCAAAAGAACTAACAGTTAATTCAAACAACACTGTGCAGCCTGTAGCGTTGATGCGCTTGGGGGTATTCGTTCCGAAGCCATCAAAGAGCAAAGGAGAAAGTAAAGAGATTGATGCCACCAAAGCGTTTTCCCAGCTGGAGATAGCTAAAGCCGAGGGTTACGATGATATTAAAATCACCGGTCCTCGACTCGATATGGATACTGATTTCAAAACGTGGATCGGTGTCATCTACGCGTTCAGCAAATACGGCTTGTCTTCAAACACCATCCAGTTATCGTTTCAGGAGTTCGCTAAAGCCTGTGGTTTCCCCTCAAAACGTCTGGATGCGAAACTGCGTTTAACCATTCATGAATCACTTGGACGCTTGCGTAACAAGGGTATCGCTTTTAAGCGCGGAAAAGATGCTAAAGGCGGCTATCAGACTGGTCTGCTGAAGGTCGGGCGTTTTGATGCTGACCTTGATCTGATAGAGCTGGAGGCCGATTCGAAGCTCTGGGAGCTGTTCCAGCTTGATTATCGCGTTCTGTTGCAACACCACGCCTTGCGTGCCCTTCCGAAGAAAGAAGCTGCACAAGCCATTTACACTTTCATCGAAAGCCTTCCGCAGAATCCGTTGCCGCTATCGTTCGCGCGAATCCGTGAGCGCCTGGCTTTGCAGTCAGCTGTTGGCGAGCAAAACCGTATCATTAAGAAAGCGATAGAACAGCTTAAAACAATCGGCTATCTCGACTGTTCAATTGAGAAGAAAGGCCGGGAAAGTTTTGTAATCGTCCATTCTCGCAATCCAAAGCTGAAACTTCCCGAATAAGTGTGTGCTGGAGGGCAGCTGCATTTGAAAAATGTGCGCTGCCGGGAATGCCTGCCCATTTTCCTGTTTTTGGTGTGCGCTGGAGGGTTGCGCCACGCAGTTTGCCCAGACATTCCCTCCAGCACACATCTAACCATCCAAGTTTCCCTCCAGCGCACATCTAATCTTCTATCTTTCCCTTCAGCGCACATATTTGATACCAGCGATCCCTCCACAACACATAATTCAATGCGACTTCCCTCTATCGCACATTCTGGTCCTGCATCATCCCTCCAGCACACATCTAATAGCCTCATCGCCATTTCTTTACGTGCAATAATTTACGCACGAATCAAAATAAGTTGCACGTAGCAGAATCAAACGTACAATTCACTCATACGAAATGATAAGGAGATGATGATGAAACGCGATTACGGCGGTGTCGGCACCATAGCTCTTCGTGCAAGCGCATTACTTAAGGCCATGAGTCAGGATATTGAAGATCAGCGCAAAGAGTTCAATCAGACCGAGTATTATCAGACGTTCACTCGTAACGCTGTGGCAAAGTTGCCGAAGCTGAGCCGCCGCATTGTGGAGCAGGCCATCAAAGAGATGGAAGATGATGGGTACCAGTTCAACAAGAAACAGGTCGGTAACGTTGAACAGTACGCGCTGACCATCCAGAACGTCATTGATATCTATGCCCACCGTAAGATCCCAAAATATCGCGACATTCACAAATCGCCTTACGTTATTTTTGTCGTAAACCTGAAGGGTGGCGTATCCAAAACGGTTTCCACAGTCACGTTGGCGCACGCTCTGCGTGTGCATCAGGATTTACTGCGTCACGATCTGCGCATTCTGGTAATTGACCTTGACCCTCAGGCATCCAGCACAATGTTCCTCGACCATACTCACAGTATTGGTTCCATCCTGGAAACCGCCGCGCAGGCGATGCTGAACGACTTGGACGCGGAGACGCTACGCAAAGAGGTGATTCGTCCGACCATCGTTCCTGGCGTAGACGTGATTCCAGCCTCTATCGACGATGGCTTTGTTGCCAGCCAATGGAAAGAGCTGGTTGAAGAGCATCTTCCCGGACAAAATCAGTACGAAATCCTTCGACGCAATATCATTGATCGTGTTGCGGATGATTATGACTTTATCTTTATTGATACCGGTCCACACCTGGATCCGTTCCTGCTCAACGGTCTGGCGGCCAGCGATTTGCTGCTTACCCCTACCCCACCAGCCCAGGTTGACTTCCACTCAACACTGAAATATCTCACCCGTCTGCCAGAAATGCTGGAGCAACTGGAGGAGGAAGGCGTAGAACCGCGTTTAAGCGCCAGCATTGGTTTTATGTCGAAGATGACCGGCAAGCGCGATCACGAGACATCACACAGCCTTGCGCGTGAGGTTTACGCCAGCAACATTCTGGACTCTTCTCTGCCTCGTCTGGATGGATTTGAGCGATGCGGCGAGTCTTTCGACACCGTAATCAGTGCCAACCCGCAATCGTATCCAGGCAGTGCAGAGGCGCTGAAGAAGGCACGAACCGAGGCCGAGCGTTTCACTAAGGCTGTGTTTGATCGAATTGAGTTTGTTAGGGGTGAGGCGGCATGAAAAAAATAGTTTCCCGTGGACGAGTGCTGGGCAAGAATAGCTCCGAGTTTGCTCGCATGCTTGAAGGCAGTGAAGGCACCAAAACCTTTACCCTAAAATCTGGCCGCCAGGCTAAATTTTTGCTTACCGTTGTGCTGAGTGGTGAGATTGAGTCGCGCACGTTCGTTGACCCGGCAGTTAACGGCCGCGATCAGTCTCTGCTCACCCCTGAGTCGGTAAGCGATATTTCCCGCACCATTAAATTGCAACAGTTCTTCCCGGCTATCGGTCGTATGGTTGGGGAGCGCATTGAGGTATTGGACGGATCACGTCGCCGCGCTGCGTGTATCTTCAATGAAACGAAATTTGAGATTCTGGTGACGAAAGATGAGATCAGCCTGGCGGATGCACGCCAGCTGGCCATTGATATCCAGACAGCCCGCGAACACACCCTGCGCGAACTGGGTAAACGCTTCGAGGTTATGTATGGTAAGAGCATGACCAAAGAAGAGATCGCCCGCGCTGAGAACATTTCAAAGGCTAAAGTTACGCGCGCGTTCCAGGCGGCAGCGGTGCCGGATGAGATGATTGCTGTCTTCCCTGTTGCCAGCGATCTCGCCCTGCCAGATTACCAGTTACTGCTCCAGATCTCCGAGGATGCCAACGCTAAAAGCGTGCCTATTGAAGAGCTGGTTGATACGGTGCGCGAACGAATTGCAGAGACTGAGGGCGCGAAAGAGGATAAAGCGAAGATACTGGCTATCTTCAAAGCGGAAAGCAAAAGCCTGAAGCCCGCGCCGGTTAAATCTGTGGTGGTTGAGAAGCTGCGAGACTTCTCTGACCGTCGCCAATATGCTCGAAAGAAGTCCGATCCGAAAAAACGGGTTGTCGCCTACGAGTTCTCCAGACTCCCGTCTGAAGTGCAAACTGAAATTGACGAAGCAATAAAAAAAATCATTGGGAAAATGTCTGCTGGGGAATAATCCCGCTGGTGGGAGGTGGTGTTAGCCCCTCCCCTTCCTAAAATGTCCCGCACCAATTTCATTACTAACCTTATGATTTGCATGTGTTTTTTAGGAGAATTTCAGACTGAAATTCCCACGATTTAACGCCTGCATTCACCGTCCACTTCCCCGCACAAAAAATTTAAAAAATTACTTTTCGCGAGAAAGTCAACAAGTGACTTTCAATAAAATCTCTTCCGAAAAGGGATTCACACAAGTGCCTTGTGTTTAAGGAAGAGTAAATTGAGTAACTTACGCGAATACCAGAATCGTATTGCAGATATCGCAAAACGCTCTAAAGCTGTGCTTGGCTGGGCAAGCACTGCGCAGTTCGGTACTGATAACCAATTCATTAAAGATGATGCCGCGCGTGCCGCATCTATCCTTGAAGCTGCACGTAAAGACCCGGTTTTTGCGGGTATCTCTGATAATGCCACCGCTCAAATCGCTACAGCGTGGGCAAGTGCACTGGCTGACTACGCCGCAGCACATAAATCTATGCCGCGTCCGGAAATTCTGGCCTCCTGCCACCAGACGCTGGAAAACTGCCTGATTGAGTCCACCCGCAATAGCATGGATGCCACTAATAAAGCGATGCTGGAATCCGTCGCAGCAGAGATGATGAGCGTTTCTGACGGTGTTATGCGTCTGCCTTTATTCCTCGCGATGATCCTGCCTGTTCAGTTGGGGGCAGCTACCGCTGATGCGTGTACCTTCATTCCGGTTACGCGTGACCAGTCCGACATCTATGAAGTCTTTAACGTGGCAGGTTCATCTTTTGGTTCTTATGCTGCTGGTGATGTTCTGGACATGCAATCCGTCGGTGTGTACAGCCAGTTACGTCGCCGCTATGTGCTGGTGGCAAGCTCCGATGGCACCAGCAAAACCGCAACCTTCAAGATGGAAGACTTCGAAGGCCAGAATGTACCAATCCGAAAAGGTCGCACTAACATCTACGTTAACCGTATTAAGTCTGTTGTTGATAACGGTTCCGGCAGCCTACTTCACTCGTTTACTAATGCTGCTGGTGAGCAAATCACTGTTACCTGCTCTCTGAACTACAACATTGGTCAGATTGCCCTGTCGTTCTCCAAAGCGCCGGATAAAGGCACTGAGATCGCAATTGAGACGGAAATCAATATTGAAGCCGCTCCTGAGCTGATCCCGCTGATCAACCACGAAATGAAGAAATACACCCTGTTCCCAAGTCAGTTCGTTATCGCGGCTGAGCACACGGTACAGGCGGCGTATGTAGCACAGCGTGAATTTGGTCTGGACCTGGGTTCCCTACAGTTCCGCACCCTGAAGGAATACCTGTCTCATGAACAGGATATGCTGCGTCTTCGCATCATGATCTGGCGTACTCTTGCGACCGACACCTTTGACATCGCTCTGCCGGTTAACCAGTCCTTTGATGTATGGGCAACCATCATTCGTGGCAAATTCCAGACTGTATATCGCGACATTATTGAGCGCGTTAAATCTTCTGGTGCGATGGGGATGTTTGCTGGTGCTGATGCAGCATCTTTCTTCAAACAGTTGCCGAAGGATTTCTTCCAGCCAGCCGAAGACTATATCCAGACTCCGTATGTTCACTACATCGGTACCCTGTTCGGTAACGTGAAAGTGTACGAAGTACCTGCTGGTATTTGTAAGAACTTAACGACAGAGAACATTCAGTTCAGCTCGATGGATGTGCTGTGCTACGTCCGTGATGAAAATCCGGGTAAAGCAGGCTTCGTGACTGGTGATGCTGTCCCGGCCATCCCGTTCCAGCATCCGACCACTCCGGTGCTGGTCAACCGTACCACGCTGTGGGGTTCGGCTATCAACGATATGCACCCACGCAACGGCGCTGATTACTTCACTCGTGTAACGCTGACAATGGCCAAAAAAGGCGGGCTTAACTTTATAAGCAGCGACACGATTGATGCCGGTGACTCTGAGTAATCAGGGGAAGTTCTCCGTTTAACATAGCGCCCCGTGCGGGGCGCATAACAGGGAAAGTTATGTCTCAATATTCAATTCAACAGTCATTAGGTAATGCATCCGGTGTCGCTGTTAGCCCGATCAATGCCGATGCGACGTTATCTACCGGTGTTGCATTAAATAGCAGCTTGTGGGCTGGTATTGGCGTATTTGCGCGTGGCAAGCCGTTTACTGTTCTTGCGGTTACTGAGTCCAATTACGAAGATGTTCTCGGCGAACCGCTGAAGCCGTCCTCCGGCTCACAGTTCGAACCAATTCGCCATGTGTACGAAGCTATTCAGCAAACGTCTGGTTATGTTGTCCGTGCTGTTCCGGATGATGCGAAGTTCCCGATTATTATGTTCGATGAATCAGGCGAACCGGCTTACAGTGCGTTGCCATACGGTTCTGAAATTGAACTTGATAGCGGCGAAGCCTTTGCTATCTACGTTGATGATGGTGATCCGTGTATTTCTCCTACCCGTTAGTTAACCATCGAAACGGCAACAGCGGACAGCGCGGGTAATGAACGCTTCCTCTTAAAACTGACCCAGACGACTTCGCTCGGTGTGGTAACGACCCTGGAGACACACACTGTGTCTTTGGCGGAAGAAGCGAAAGATGACATGGGCCGCTTGTGTTATCTGCCTACGGCTCTGGAAGCCCGTTCTAAATATCTGCGCGCGGTTGTTAATGAAGAGCTGATTTCGACGGCGAAAGTAACAAATAAAAAATCGCTGGCGTTCACTGGCGGTACCAACGGCGATCAGTCGAACATTTCCACTGCTGCTTACCTGCGTGCGGTGAAAGTGCTGAACAATGCGCCGTACATGCACACCGCTGTTCTCGGCCTGGGTTGCTATGACAATGCGGCGATCTCTGCTGTTGAAGATACCGGTTTACTTGGTACCGATTATGTAAGCTGTGCTGTCTATCATTTCCCGTTCTCCTGCAAAGACAAATGGACCCAATCCCGCGTGGTCTTCGGTCTGTCTGGCGCGGCGTATGCGGCGAAAGCTCGTGGCGTCAAGAAAAACTCCGATGTCGGCGGTTGGCATTACTCACCGGCTGGTGAAGAACGTGCCGTCATTGCTCGTGCATCACTTCAGCCGCTGTATCCTGAAGACACCCCGGACGAAGAAGCTATGGTCAAGGGCCGACTCAATAAAGTATCTGTAGGTACTTCGGGCCAGATGATCATCGATGATGCTTTAACTTGCTGCACGCAGGACAACTATCTGCATTTCCAGCACGTCCCATCCCTGATGAACGCAATCAGCCGTTTCTTTGTCCAGTTAGCCCGACAGATGAAGCATAACCCGGACGGCATTACTGAGTCTGGCCTGACTAAAGGGATGACCAAACTTTTGGATCGCTTTGTCGCCTCCGGCGCTCTGGTGGCTCCTCGTGATCCTGATGCTGACGGTACAGAACCGTATGTGCTGAAAGTTACGCAGGCGGAATTCGATAAATGGGAAGTAGTCTGGGCCTGCTGCCCGACTGGCGTAGCCCGTCGTATCCAGGGCGTACCGCTGCTTATTAAGTAAGGAAATACAATGAGCAAAAACTTTTTTCAATCCGGGGTATTTTTGGGGAATGGACTGTCTCGTTTCGCTTTGAACTCTGATCTTGTGCAGTTGATGGAGTCTGCCCGAGCAAGCGCCGAACCGACAACAGATCCGGTTATTAATAATAATCCGGAACCGGCGGCACAGACTAACGATAACGCTCCATCTGCCACGGCTCCTGAGCAAATCCTGGAAGGGAAAGACGGTAAAGAATGGACCGTCGAACAGGCGCACCAGATGATTCTGGAAGCTGCAAATCGAAGTGCTATGCAGAATGCGTTGAGTGATGCGGCCGACGCCGTTTTCGCCTGGGCTGATAGCGGTGATCTGACTTTCGACTCCCTTGATGGTTTCGTTCAGGCTATCGCTGGTATCTCTGATGACGACGACTCCGAAGTTACAGAAGAACAGGACGATGCCTATAACGAAGCATGGGCAAATGTTGCTGACTTCCTCGCAGCATGCGGTGTAGATGATGACCTGATCGAAGCACTGGCTGACGATGAAGACGACGACGCAGCTGCTGATGTTGGTGCCTCTATCGCTGGTTTAGATAGCGACGACCGCGACGAACTGGAAGCGGCGTTTGTTGTTGCTGGCACTTCTGATGAAATGCTGACTGAAGCATTTAAGAAGGTTGTTCGTAACGGTGAGATCAAACTCATCCGTAAACGCCTGCGTAAAAAACGTCTGACTGCGGCTCAAAAATCGGCGCTGAAAAAAGTGCGTCGAAAAGCCCAGACCGGCGCGGCAAAACTTGCCCGCAAAAAGTCAATGAAACTGCGCCGTAAGCGCCTTGGCTAAAGGAGGAGGCCGGAGAACTCCGGCCTTTAACTTGAATGGCTCCTATAGCTTATGGGGTTTACAGCCAGGCTGACGGTGTATCGCCATATCTGAAAGTTACTTTAACGAACTCTCAGTACCAGGTTACCGGATATATCAGCCAGGGAGCGGCAATGAACATGGCCCAGAATTGGGAAGCGCCGTTTACCGGTATGTCCATGGGATCTGTTTCTGGTGCTCTGGGTGGTTTTGTGCAAGTAGGTACTGAAACAACGTCGGTTGCCCGTTGGAATAGCTTAATGGTTTGGGAAGGGGGGACTCCGCCGACGTTCACGCTGCCTGTAACTTTCATTGCTTTGAACAATCCATTCATTGAAGTTTCAGGCGCTATCGCCGCGTTGACAGCCATGATTAGCCCGGAACTAAAAGCGGCCAATGTTGGTGGTCGAATCCCGGAGCGCGTGACGCTAAACATTGGTCGCCGGATCAACATCACCGATGTCGCCATCCAGGACTTAAGTTTTGATCTCGATGCGCCAAGGGACAGTAATGGATATTTCCTGAAAAACACCGTCAACCTCCAGTTGACCGGTTCTTCGATATATAACAGCTCCGATATTGTTCGGGCGTTCCAGTAAAAGGATTTTATATGGGGCACAATAACACTAAGGGAAACCGTAAATTTATTAAGGGCCGCTATACTGCCAACGCGGCCAAAGGCGAACGACTGGTATCTTCTGAATTCCAGCTCACTTTTGCAGGCCATGAAGATATCAGCGTACTGGTTCGCACGTCGCAAATCCCTGAAATGACTCGAGAGGATGTGGAGGACTATGGTCCGAATGGTGTGAAGTTCAACCAGCACGGAGCAATTCGAAACTCTGGGGAAATCCAGGTCCAGTGCGTGGAGACTATCGAAGGCGATATTCTTCAGTTCATTAAGGATCGCATTGCGGCGAAGGACTATGTTGATATCACGATGGCTGCTACCCCTGAATCCAAAGCTTCCGGGGTTAACGCTGTGACAAAAGCTGCTACAACAATTGAAATGTTGGACTGCAAAATCTACAGTGATGCAATCGACTTTAGTACCGAAGATGTGACTGCCGCTGTGCGCCCGTCACTTCGTATCGTCTACAACTGGATTGAGTGGGATTAAGAGTCATCCCTTGTATTTTAAAGCTCCTTCGGGAGCTTTTTTATTTGGAGAGGAAAGGGTGCATTGAGGATACCTGACACACGAAGAGTGGCGGGGATCTCTCCCCGCCAGGTCTCTTACCTTTCAGATTCGTAGGCTGTGAAGACAGTGACCTCCGTCTGGCCGGTTCGGATTCGTACCTCGCAGAGGTCTTTCCTCGTTACCAGTGCCGTCACAATGACGGTTAAACAGATGACGATCAGAGCGATTAACATCGCTTTTTGCTGCTTCATAGCCTGCTTCTCCTTGACCTTTTGGTCGGTAAGAGGCTAATCTACGTATGCTAAGCATAGATATTGCCTCAGATTAATGTTAAGCGTCTTGCAGGACGCGTAATGTTATCTGGGGCTTTCTTCTATCTGCTTTTCGGGTAATGCCTGAAGCAGATAGCCTCAAGCACCCGCAGCGATTGTATCAATGTCTGGCTTTTTTTCTATAGAAATCACCTGGAAGGGTGAATACCCACATCAGAAGAAACGTTGCAGCAAACATGATCCCTAATGGCCAGACCGCGCCAAAGAAAATCCATACTGAAAACGCCAGGTGACTCCAGATTAGAGCAATCTATCACCCTCTGAATCCCGCCGGTATACCCCATTGATCGTTATCTTTATTTTTGGCTAAAACCGCATTAAGAGCTTCGTTTACCGTCATGCAATGCGGTAGGTTATCGAAGTTTGATATCCCGCCAATATCAGGCGAACGCTTGTTCTTCAGGTAAGCATATTTCCGCGCAGCCGCCTCTACTTTCTGCTTGAACTCATGTTTTTGAGCGCGTTTTTGGGATAACCGCAGATTGTCAGCCTTTGCTTTTGCCTCAGCGATCCATGAAGTCAATTTTTTGAGTCTGGACGTTCCGGCACCGCCGGAAACTGATCTTTTTGTTTTTTTAACTTGTGACTTCTTATTCTTTATTGCCACGTCATCCTGACAGGAGGAGGGGGTATCATTTTGACATGGGGTGTGGATATAAAATTAAATAAAGCCAATGTCTTAGCGATAACAGCTTTAACCTTGGTTGCCGCTGAAGAGATCTTTAATTTGCTTTCAGTCAGCGCATTTTTGGCTTGTTGTGCGAAGGCCAAAAAGGATGGTGTAAACCGGTACAGGTTAGCGCGACGTTCACGGTGATCGCCGATAACAATCTCTACAGACAGAATTCCTTTGTTTACAGCTTCACGGAATGCACGAACGACGGTTGATTGGCTATAACCAGTTTCTGCCGCGATCAGGCGGTGAGGCTTGTGAATGAAGTATTCACTAGTTGTTGCCGCGAGATTTGCACATTGCGACAGGATATGCCCGGCGCTACGGGATAGACCGGAGTGTGTTACAAAGCAGGCCAATTCATAGCCAGAAAAAGTAAAATCGCTCATCGTTATACAACTCAGGAAAGTGACTTTAGCCAGCATTACAATGCTGGTGGTTCTTACTACGTCTGTTAGCGCGTTGCCGCGACAGGTACCAGCACACCAGCATCAAGCAATCGCTTCATCAGCCACTGCTGACCTTTGCCGGTTATAGGAGTCGTGAAAGAAATCCTGCTTCCATTGCTTGTATCGATCACGGTTTCTTTAAGGGTGAAATACCCACGGGATATGTATTCTTGTTTGGGGACGTTCCTGCGTTCACCGGTTGCGATCAGAATTCCGTTATCACGCAACCAGGTGAAGAGATAGTTTTGGCCCAGGCCGAGCACTTTGGCATAGTTGCCGATTAGAACCCCGCTGGCGGTAGCAACGCGTTCGGCGAATTCGACTTTAGGTGCATCCATCAGCATTTTTTGCTCCAGCCGTTGCTTTTGCTCTGCCAGGTCGGCAGCCAAACGGAGAGCTTCAGGGAGACTCTGCGGAATAGCAGGTTGTAATCTTCCGGCTCGATAGTCGATAAATGTCTGGTTTACCTTCAGCCGAAACGCGGGAGAAATCCAGCCTGCGTACTCCACTGCGAGCAATTCATGGGCAAAAGTGCCGCCGCCACGGCCTTCGAACGAAACTATGCAATTCTGCATAGTTTCTTTTTCAAGCTCTTCGATGAGCTGTTTGGCTGACAGCGTTCTTAGCCATTGAGCTGGCGCTTTATGGGCACCGAGTCCGCTCGCTCTGTGTAGAGAATTAAGGTTGTAACGGCCAGCGCGGTCGGTCGTAATTTCAACACCACAAATAACAGGCAGAGTGGTTGAAGGATCGACATTTTGATGAAGGTTTGATATATTCATATCCGCATCGAATGTTTGTTGCATTTTTTCTCCAAATTTGCATCAACCTTCAATCACCAGCTCCAAATGGTGATTCTTTGCACTTAGAAAACGAAATTTATTAGAGCAAATTTTTCTGGCCCGATCCAGATCGGGTTGGTCGATCTGCTCAGAAACCTGCCAGTTTGCTGGCAGGTTTTTTTCTTTTGTTAACCTATTGCTACTGGTTTTAACAAACCAGCATCAAGTAGCTTGCGAGTTAACCACTGCTGGCCTTTACCCGTTAATTGGGGCGTCAGCCGTATCTGGTAGCCATTTTCATCATCCAGCACCACTTCTTTCACTGTGAAATACCCGGCGTTGATGTACTGTTGGCGCGGTACGTTTTTGCGCGCACCAAAAGCCATGAGAATGCCGTTCTGGCGCAACCATGAGAAAAGGGCGTTTTGCTTAAGTCCAACGACCTTTGCAAAGTTCCCGATCAGGATTCCATTGGCCACTGATACCCGGTCGGCAAAATCGACTTTAGGGGCTGCGGCCACCAGCTGTTGTTCCAACTGCATTTTCTGTTCTGCTAACTCGGCAGCCAGGCGTAGGGCTTCTGGTAATGTCTGGGGGATCGATGGGGTAGGTGAGTTTGCCTGCTGCAATTCTTCCAGTTTGTCGATCAGCGAACGGCGGACCGCTTTCGATTCGCGCGCGGCGACTCGCAGGGCTTGTTTGTAGGTCATGGTTATGACAACCATAGGCGTACCGCCACCTGGCGGCACGGTTGCACTTTTTGTGTAACCGTCCTCACCTTCTAATTCGTCGAGTATTTTTTCGATGAATTTGTTGTTCCGAACCTCTGGTTCCCCACATAACTTACGCGCTTCATTGACCATCTTTAACAGTGTCAGGCTGTCGATTGTGTCTCCGGTGGTGGGGATGACATTCACGGCTGGTGCTGACGTTGCTGAAGCAACAGGTGCTGGTTTTTTAACATTCAAATTATTACTGGTCATTCTATGTGCCTCCTTTCTCATTTCTGCTGCCACCGTTGCGTAACGTAGACGTCCTTGTTCAATCAAATAATCCCTGATCTCGGCTATCAGTAGCCTGTTGATCACAGCCTTATCTGTTCGGGTATAAAAACGCCTGGTTATCATGAAATAGTTGGCAATTGCGCCGGGGATCTCCCGTGTCGGCATACAGGCAGTATGCAGGGCGATCGCTTCGGCTATTTCATTACGGGTGACGAGAGGTTTTTTCATAAAACCCCCTGAACGTCAGCAGAGAAGGGGAGGTTCCAGTAACTAAGTGAATTGCGCGAGTTAGTAGAAAAACGGGCAGTAAAAATGCAGGGACCATCAGGCAATTGAGAGCGTGCTTCGTCTTCAGTTGCTGCGATAACGAAGTGATAGTGGTGTTTTTTACAGGAATAGAAACGCCAGATGAATTCTGGGCGTGCGCAAGGATTGGCATTAACCATAGTTACGGCCTCACAATCAGGTTTAACAACCTGCTACCCGCTGCTAAACAGGTGGCAGGACGTGACGGGGTTAGCAGACTGGCGATTGTGAAACCAGCAGGCCGAAGCCTCCCCATCACGCCCCACCATAATTTGGGCGTAACGCGGTTTTACGGACACAAAAATACCGCAATATCGGATATCTGCGGCTGTCCGCACAATCATTCAGGCTGCTAAACCCGGTCGCAGAATTTGCTACGACGGCGGAACTATAAGCCTGAACGATTAAAAGGTCAATATGATGCGAAAAGATAGCATTCGTGACTTAAAAATACAAATTTATTAGAGCATTATCTGCTTAATAAATACACAATTGGATCTAATAACCTCTTTTTTTTAAAGGCGAAAATATGTACCCTAAATGGGTTATAAGGCAGGTGAGGTTATAATGAGAAAACTATTACTATCGTTATTATTTATGGCTGGGACTGTTAATGCAGCATCAAGCGTAAAGGAGATTTGTACCGATTATACGAAATACCTTTGGCAAGTTTACGCCTTTGCGATCAATGACTATTAATCCATGCGTAGGAGTGGATTTATGCTGATTCGTTTGTTTTTAGTGCTTTCCTTTTTAACATTTAATGTTTTTGCTGATGAAGTTGACTTTTCGAAGGTAGATTGTAATTCAGTGGAAACAAGAAAAGCTCTTATTGAAGAATATAACGAAATATTATCGTCATATGGAATAACAGTGGTTGATTCTTATAATCAAAAAACTATTCAGAAAGGAATAAATAAACTGGTCTGTTATGGGGTTTACCAATATTCAGATGGCTCTTCGGAGTATGTTATTTATAAAGCATACCCAAATAGTCTTGGTGAATTAATTAGTGAGTTTAAACCGATTAATGAGTGAATGGAAAATGAAATTATTTAATGTAATAACATTTTGTTGTGCTATTTTTGCTGGAAGCGCGATAGCTGATAATAAATTGCCAGATTGGCTTTCTACCTCAAAGAAAGATTATGATTTAGTAAGGGCATTCTATTTGTCTGGATTTGCTTCGAAAGCAATGAACAATCAATTTGGTTATCATTTGCCATCTGAGTTGGTTAATGATTTTAAAGATAATGAATTTGCTGCTCAGGAAAAATGGAACACAATTCCAATTGTGTATGGTGAAATAAAATCCATAAGAATGGTGAATAATAAACCAATTGTAGAGTTATTTACTCCAGGGGAAAATGCAACGCCACTAAATTATATCAAATTGAAAATATTGGATTCAAAGCAAGACTCTCTGTTAAAACTAAAAAAAGGGGATGATATATATGCAGTGTGCTCAGGTGCTAATTTTAGCTTAGTGCCAATTCTGAGCAACTGCACTCCTGCAACAGACGTCATTGATGCTGCACTCTCTTTTTCTGGTGAATATATGTTCCCTGCTTTTGATTCTTTTTCGCCTACTAAGCAAAACGTCAAATATATATTCACAAATCAAGATCCTGTTCAGATGATGAATTTTATAGGGTACCTATCCTTAGTCGATACAACGAAGGATAAGAAAAAAATGGATATGGTTCGTAAGTGTACGCCTTGGAAGCCGGAATGTTCACAACAATTCGTTGATGTAATGGAAGGATTTGATAGCATCATGTATAAATATGAGGGAGAATTTAAAAATTACATAGAATTAAAATAGTATTTGAAAGGATAGTCAATTTAAGTTTTAAAAAAACGCCCATTAAAGGGCGTTTTATTGTTTTACTCAAAACAACCTGATTATGTGATAACCATATCATATCCCTCATTCCACCTACACTGATTACCCCCCAGACAACAATATTCCTACTCAATGAACAAATGACTACTCGTAGAATCGGTTAACACACCAGATTCTACGAGGTTTCAATGACACCACGACAATTGCTCGAAGACGTCAAATCCCGCTTCACACCTTTGATTGCGGATGAACCTGCCTTACTGGAATCCCTGCTAAGAAAAGCATTGGGAACCTACCAGGATAGGGCGGGACACATCAAGCGGATACGCTTCACTGATCAGACCTGTAAATCACTTGCTTGCCCAGCTGATTTTCTTGCGCTCGTATCGGTTACAGATCACACCGGCGATCTTGTCTACTCCGATGTTTACGATGGGAATATCGAGCTTGAAGATACCCATCGAGCGGTATACCCACTGAATGTGTCATATCTGGCTAATTTGCGTGATATGGATCTTGATAATGGGGAAGTTCCACCTGAAATCATTGGGTTACTTTCTGACTATCTGGAAGTGCTAATCGCAATACCTAACACTGATCGCCTGCGAAGAATATCTATCGCGGGGAAACTCGATGCCAGCAATTTATCCGACGAGAACACGCTGTATCAGCGAAAGCTGGATCTGGAAGAGAAAATGAGCGCAACAAGGGCAATTATCCCGGGAATTGTTCTTTTCTCATCCATGTTGAAGTGAGGGGGCTGATATGGGGCTTAATGTTGCTTCAGTAAAGTCTTATGTATCTTCGGCATTAACGACGACATTATTTGGCTCCGGCGTTGGTGAGCGGGAAGTTGGTAAGCTGACGTCAATCATCATGAACAAAATGCTGTTCGCGCAAGGATGGCAGTTCTCTGTCGAAGTTGATGGACTGGAGGGGGCAGATTTCTTTGCCAAAGATATTACCTACCACGATTACAGCATCGAATATGAAACGATTAAAATCGGCGGAGGGAATATCCTTCAGCCAACGGAGCGTTCGCCTGGGCAGATAACGATGATGGTCAGGGATACCGTTGATGGCCTCGTTTTGGACTGGTTTAAGACGGCAAAAAGTCGGGTGATCAATCCGGACGGTACCGGGAATATACCGTCTAAATATTTGCTCAATGTGCGTATTTATCGGTTGCTGTCTTCCGGCTTAACCAAACTGGAAAATGAGATGACGGTATTCCCGGTCACTACCGGCGATGTCACCTATGCGCGAGATCAGGTTACTGAATTTAAGTCATTCCCAATGACCTTCGCATTGCACAGCACGTTTAACCAATCCTCAAGTTCTTTGGCTTCCCTTCTGGGCTTTAGCTTTTCTCTTTGAATTAAGGAGCAAGGATGCTTTTACCTCTTTTCCCGCTACCATCGCGGCCAACTGAATTGATCCAGTTCCGTCAGCCAAATATTGCTGATGCGATGCGTTTCAACTCGATAACACCGGAGGAACAAGAACAACAGACAACGGCGTATTTAAAAGCCTTGCTGGCTGAACCCGCGAAACATGATCCCCTGACATGGACGGCGCAGGACCGGATTACCGCGTTATGGTGGATATTTACCGGCTCCCGTGAAACACCGGTCGAGACATTCACCTACACCTGTAAACATTGCGGTAAAGAGCATTATTACGATTGCGATATGAATGCTCTGGCTGAAGATATCCAGGTCCTGGAAGTGGAACCTTTCATTGACGATATTGAGGTGCCTGTAGAGGGAGTACCTTATCAATGGCGTATCGTGCCGCTTGATGGTTGGGCAATGGAAATGCTGGAGATGCGCCGAGCAGCATTGCCACCTGAAGACGACGCGGAATTCAAAGAAGCGATCGTTGATTTGCGTTTTTGGGAATTCGCTTATCAGTGTGAACTTTATAACGATGTTAGCGGTACTCGTGAAGAGCAGGCTGAGCGTCGTTATGAAACGATCAAACGGATGGCCATTGATACTGAATTTATGAAGCTGGCGGCACACATCCGGCTGGCTCATGAAAAGCTCGAACATGGTTTACCGTGCTACATCGATAAAGGCGAAATGCGTCTTCGTCTCCCGCCGCACAAATGCCCAAACCAGGATACAAAGGAGTCCACAGAGGGTGCGTATACCCGTCTGTGGGTGCCCTTTCGGGCTACCGACTTCATTCCACAGGTGGGGATTGAAAAGCTATCAGACCTTAGTGTCCAACCTGGTTTTGTATGGGGGTATACCGATTCAGGACGCTGAAAGGCTTACTGAATCCTATGCGTTTTTCCTGTTGGAGAAACTGGAAGAAAAACTTAAACCGAAACGGTAGGCGATAAGATCATGGAAAGAAAAAACGCCAATATTGACGATGTTATAAGGACAGTTGAAACCGCCAGCGCGAAAGAGCTGGAAGAGCTTGCAGGTATTCGGGAAGCTGTTGAAGATTTGAAAGGGGAACGAGTTGCAACTGTTGATCCTGTCTCTCGCAGTGTGTCGGCATTAAATCGCACAATCGAAAATTCACGTCCTGACTTTGTGACCAATGTGCCATCAGTGGACTCTATTGTTGACGCAATGAAACGGCTTAATTTAGGGGACGTTTCTCGTATACGGGAGGACAAAGTCACTAACCGTGAACAGCAGGCTGCACCAACAGCGCACAATCCCCCAAATAGACGAAGAGAGGCAATAACAGAGGATGTTAAAGCACAGCGGTTAGAAACGGTCAAACTCGCTCGTGATTTGAGAGGGGGACGCGTTGCAACGGTTGACCCAGTATCTCGCAGTGTGTCGGCATTAAATCGAACAATCGAAAATTCCCGGCCAGACTTTGTGGCCAATGCGCCATCAGTAGACCCTATTGTTGACGCAATGAAACGGCTTAATTTAGGGGACGTTTCTCGTGTAGTTCAGGAGGGCATTGCTCAACAGGAACAGCAGGCCAAATCAACTACACCAAAGGGTAAAAAAAGACGCAGGAAGGCTATACCAGAGGATATAAAGGCACAACGTACCGAAGCAGCCGAACACGCTCGCGAAATGTTCGATCAAAAAGGCGGTGCGCAAAAAAGCCAAAACCAACGCGATGCGCGTGGTCGTTTTATTGGAAAGTCAGGGAGTAAGGCCGCAGCGGAAGATGCCCGTGCTGAACGAGCAGAAAAGGCCAGGCGCAAAGAGGATGATGAGCGTCTAAATGCTGAATCAGGTTTATTAAAAAAACTGTCAAAAGTAGCTGAAGGCATAGGTAACCCTTCAGAGACTCGTGCCGTCGATGCGTTAGGTTATGCCGTTGCTGGTCCATTGTGGGCAGCAGGGAAGGAGCTTGGCGGGATATCAAAAGAAGTTGGTGGATCGCTTAATGGTGCCAGAAAGTCTATTGCCGATGTGATTCGTGGCAATGACGATAACAGCCGTAGAAAAGGTTTTTTTAGGCGTAAATCGCAAAATAGTGCCGATGTCGTTCAGGTTAACACCCAAAAACGGACGGTTCAGGAACTTCAGGAGCAGACCAGCGAAATTAAAGAGGGCAATGACAAGATTCTCAGCGCCCTTGATCAGATAGCCAAAAACACCGGGAAAAAGAAGGGCGGCTTGCTGTCCAAACTATTTAGCCTGTTAGGGAAGGGGGCCGGTGGCGTCGCGTCGTTGTTAATGGGGCGTGGCATGCTGAAAAAAGCTGGAGCACTCGCTTTTGGCGCTCTGGGGGCAAAGAAACTTGTAGGAATGCTACGCGGTGGTGGCAAGAAGACTATCGCCCATGAAGGTGGAGATTTGGCTGCCCGGGCAGCAGGTAAATTTGGATTAAAGGCAGTTGGTAAAGGGGCGTTACGCGCAAGGCACTGTTGCAAATAGTCGGTGGTGATAAACTTATCATCCCCTTTTGCTGATGGAGCTGCACATGAACCCATTCAAAGGCCGGCATTTTCAGCGTGACATCATTCTGTGGGCCGTACG
>NZ_JAENDM010000061.1:0-21535 GCF_019375075.1 Escherichia sp. XD33 | reverse complement strand
TGCCGTTACGCACCACCCCGTCAGTAGCTGAACAGGAGGGACAGCTGATAGAAACAGAAGCCACTGGAGCACCTCAAAAACACCATCATACACTAAATCAGTAAGTTGGCAGCATCACCGAAATGCGCAGCAGGAAAAACCCCGCTTTTTCCAGAGTACATTACTCCACGGCCTTCCGGCTGGCTGGACAATATATGGTGGAACGCAACTGGCAGATCGTTATCGTGCTTTTAATTTTGGTATCGGGAAAAATATGGGGGCACTGGGCGCTCTGTCTGTGGATATGACTCAGGCTAATTCCACACTTCCCGATGACAGTCAGCATGACGGACAATCGGTGCGTTTTCTCTATAACAAATCGCTCAATGAGTCAGGCACGAATATTCAGTTAGTGGGTTACCGTTATTCGACCAGCGGATATTTTAATTTCGCTGATACAACATACAGTCGAATGAATGGCTACAACATCGAAACACAGGATGGAGTTATTCAGGTTAAGCCGAAATTCACCGACTATTACAACCTCGCTTATAACAAACGCGGGAAATTACAGCTCACCGTTACTCAACAGCTCGGGCGCACATCAACACTGTATTTGAGTGGTAGCCATCAAACTTATTGGGGAACGAGTAATGTCGATGAGCAATTCCAGGCTGGATTAAATACTGCGTTCGAAGATATCAACTGGACGTTCAGCTATAGCCTGACGAAAAACGCCTGGCAAAAAGGACGTGATCAGATGTTAGCGCTTAACGTCAATATTCCTTTCAGCCACTGGCTGCGTTCTGACAGTAAATCTCAGTGGCGACATGCCAGTGCCAGCTACAGCATGTCACACGATCTCAACGGTCGGATGACCAATCTGGCTGGCGTATACGGTACGTTGCTGGAAGACAACAACCTCAGCTATAGCGTGCAAACCGGCTATGCCGGGGGAGGCGATGGTAATAGCGGAAGTACAGGCTACGCCACGCTGAATTATCGCGGTGGTTACGGCAATGCCAATATCGGTTACAGCCATAGCGATGATATTAAGCAGCTCTATTACGGAGTCAGCGGTGGGGTACTGGCTCATGCCAATGGCGTAACGCTGGGGCAGCCGTTAAACGATACGGTGGTACTTGTTAAAGCGCCTGGCGCAAAAGATGCAAAAGTCGAAAACCAGACGGGGGTGCGTACCGACTGGCGTGGTTATGCCGTGCTGCCTTATGCCACTGAATATCGGGAAAACAGAGTGGCGCTGGATACCAATACCCTGGCTGATAACGTCGATTTAGATAACGCGGTCGCTAACGTTGTTCCCACTCGTGGGGCGATCGTGCGAGCAGAGTTTAAAGCGCGCGTTGGGATAAAACTGCTCATGACGCTAACCCACAATAATAAGCCGCTGCCGTTTGGGGCGATGGTGACATCAGAGAGTAGCCAGAGTAGCGGCATTGTTGCGGATAATGGTCAGGTTTACCTCAGCGGAATGCCTCTAGCGGGAAAAGTTCAGGTGAAATGGGGAGAAGAGGAAAATGCTCACTGTGTCGCCAATTATCAACTGCCACCAGAGAGTCAGCAGCAGTTATTAACCCAGCTATCAGCTGAATGTCGTTAAGGGGGCGTGATGAGAAACAAACCTTTTTATCTTCTGTGCGCTTTTTTGTGGCTGGCGGTGAGTCACGCTTTGGCTGCGGATAGCACGATTACTATCCGCGGCTATGTCAGAGATAACGGCTGTAGTGTGGCCGCTGAATCAACCAATTTTACTGTTGATCTGATGGAAAACGCGGCGAAGCAATTTAACAACATTGGCGCGACGACTCCTGTCGTTCCATTTCGTATTTTGCTGTCACCCTGTGGTAATGCCGTTTCTGCCGTAAAAGTTGGGTTTACCGGCGTTGCAGATAGCCACAATGCCAACCTGCTTGCACTTGAAAATACGGTGTCAGCGGCTTCGGGACTGGGAATACAACTTCTGAATGAGCAGCAAAATCAAATACCCCTTAATGCTCCATCGTCCGCGATTTCGTGGACGACCCTGACGCCGGGTAAACCAAATACGTTGAATTTTTACGCCCGGCTAATGGCGACACAGGTGCCTGTCACTGCGGGGCATATCAATGCCACGGCTACCTTCACTCTTGAATATCAGTAACTGGAGATGCTCATGAAATGGCGCAAACGTGGGTATTTATTGGCGGCAATATTGGCGCTCGCAAGTGCGACGATACAGGCAGCCGATGTCACCATCACGGTGAACGGTAAGGTCGTCGCCAAACCGTGCACAGTTTCCACCACCAATGCCACGGTTGATCTCGGCGATCTTTATTCTTTCAGTCTGATGTCTGCCGGGGCGGCATCGGCCTGGCATGATGTTGCGCTTGAGTTGACTAATTGTCCGGTGGGAACGTCGAGGATCACTGCCAGCTTCAGCGGGGCAGCCGACAGTACCGGATATTATAAAAACCAGGGGACCGCGCAAAACATCCAGTTAGAGCTACAGGATGACAGTGGCAACACATTGAATACTGGCGCAACCAAAACAGTTCAGGTGGATGATTCCTCACAATCAGCGCACTTCCCGTTACAGGTCAGAGCATTGACGGTAAATGGCGGAGCCACTCAGGGAACCATTCAGGCAGTGATTAGCATCACCTATACCTACAGCTGAACCCGAAGAGATGATTGTAATGAAACGAGTTATTACCCTGTTTGCTGTACTGCTGATGGGCTGGTCGGTAAATGCCTGGTCATTCGCCTGTAAAACCGCCAATGGTACCGCTATCCCTATTGGCGGTGGCAGCGCTAATGTTTATGTAAACCTTGCGCCTGCCGTGAATGTGGGGCAAAACCTGGTCGTAGATCTTTCGACGCAAATCTTTTGCCATAACGATTATCCGGAAACCATTACAGACTATGTCACACTGCAACGAGGCTCGGCTTATGGCGGCGTGTTATCTAATTTTTCCGGGACCGTAAAATATAGTGGCAGTAGCTATCCATTTCCGACCACCAGCGAAACGCCGCGGGTTGTTTATAATTCGAGAACGGATAAGCCGTGGCCGGTGGCGCTTTATTTGACGCCTGTGAGCAGTGCGGGCGGGGTGGCGATTAAAGCTGGCTCATTAATTGCCGTGCTTATTTTGCGACAGACCAACAACTATAACAGCGATGATTTCCAGTTTGTGTGGAATATTTACGCCAATAATGATGTGGTGGTGCCTACTGGCGGCTGCGATGTTTCTGCTCGTGATGTCACCGTTACTCTGCCGGACTACCCTGGTTCAGTGCCAATTCCTCTTACCGTTTATTGCGCGAAAAGCCAAAACCTGGGGTATTACCTCTCCGGCACAACCGCAGATGCGGGCAACTCGATTTTTACCAATACCGCCTCGTTTTCACCAGCGCAGGGCGTCGGCGTACAGTTGACGCGCAACGGTACGATTATTCCAGCGAATAACACGGTATCGTTAGGAGCAGTAGGGACTTCGGCGGTAAGTCTGGGATTAACGGCAAATTATGCACGTACCGGAGGGCAGGTGACTGCAGGGAATGTGCAATCGATTATTGGCGTGACTTTTGTTTATCAATAAAGAAATCACAGGGCATTGCTAATGCAGTTACGCAATATTACCTGAAGCTAAAAACCTGCACGTTAGCCCTTTGTAGGCCAGATAAGACGCGTCAGCGTCGCATCTGGCATAAACAAAGCGCACTTTGCTGGTCTGTTCCCCTCACCCTAACCCTCTCCCCGGAGGGGCGAGGGGACTGTCCGGGCACATTTTTAGACTTTGTCATCAGTCAGAGCCTGCCATTGGCAGGCTCTGGTGTTCTTTTACGCTACCTTGCTAATAATCAGCCCAACCACGGAGTTGACCAGCTCCAGCAGACCCCAGGTTTTCAACGTGTCTTTTACTGACAGGTCAAAATTATCTAAGAGGCATTGCTAATGCAGCGAATGTGTCTGAACCTGCGGTCTTTGTCAGTACCAGCATCAGGCCAATGCCGAATACCACCCAGAGAATGTTAAGCACATGCATAACGTTTTACCTTACCTGGTTGAACCGTTGTTATTTTGGGCGACATGTTATGTAAATTGGTCAACCATTGTTGCGATGAATGTCACATCCTCTGATCAATAACCATCGATTACCCTTTGCTGCAATTTGCAGCAACAACCATGAGAGTGAAATTCTTGTGATGTGGTTAACCAATTTCAGAATTCGGGTTGACATGTCTTACCAAAAGGTAGAACTTATACGCCATCTCATCCGATGCAACGCCACGGCTGCGGTCTGGTTGTTCATCCGGATACCTAAACAACTCCAGGGTTCCGCGTCTCTTTGCTGTGGAACCCACTATGTGAAAGAGGAAAAATCATGGAACAGACCTGGCGCTGGTACGGCCCAAACGATCCGGTTTCTTTAGCTGATGTCCGTCAGGCGGGCGCAACTGGTGTGGTTACCGCGCTGCACCATATCCCGAACGGCGAAGTATGGTCCGTAGAAGAGATCCTCAAACGCAAGGCGATCGTTGAAGACGCAGGCCTGGTGTGGTCTGTCGTAGAAAGCGTGCCAATTCACGAAGATATCAAAACCCACACCGGCAACTATGAGCAGTGGATCGCTAACTATCAGCAGACTCTGCGCAACCTGGCGCAGTGCGGCATTCGCACCGTGTGCTACAACTTCATGCCGGTGCTCGACTGGACCCGTACTGACCTCGAATACGTGCTGCCAGACGGCTCCAAAGCTCTGCGCTTTGACCAGATCGAATTCGCTGCATTCGAAATGCATATCCTGAAGCGTCCAGGCGCGGAAGCGGATTACACCGAAGAAGAAATTGCTCAGGCTGCTGTTCGCTTCGCCACCATGAGCGACGAAGACAAAGCGCGTCTGACCCGTAACATCATCGCAGGTCTGCCGGGCGCGGAAGAAGGGTATACCCTCGACCAGTTCCGTAAGCACCTGGAGCTGTACAAAGATATCGACAAAGCCAAACTGCGCGAAAACTTTGCTGTCTTCCTGAAAGCGATTATTCCGGTTGCCGAAGAAGTTGGCGTCCGTATGGCTGTTCACCCGGACGATCCGCCGCGCCCGATCCTCGGTTTGCCGCGCATTGTTTCCACCATTGAAGATATGCAGTGGATGGTTGATACCGTAAACAGCATGGCGAACGGTTTCACCATGTGCACCGGTTCCTACGGCGTGCGTGCTGACAACGATCTGGTTGATATGATCAAGCAGTTCGGTCCGCGTATTTACTTCACCCATCTGCGCTCCACCATGCGTGAAGATAACCCGAAAACCTTCCACGAAGCGGCGCACCTGAACGGTGACGTTGATATGTACGAAGTGGTGAAAGCGATTGTTGAAGAAGAACACCGTCGTAAAGCGGAAGGCAAAGAAGACCTGATCCCGATGCGTCCGGACCACGGTCATCAGATGCTGGATGACCTGAAGAAGAAAACCAACCCTGGTTACTCCGCAATTGGTCGTCTGAAAGGCCTGGCCGAAGTTCGCGGTGTCGAACTGGCGATCCAGCGCGCTTTCTTTAGCCGTTAATATCCACCGGCATGGCTGCGCGCCGTGCCGGTTCCTTCTTCCTTGCCGTCACTCTCTGAAGACGGATTCTGGAGTTTACGATGACTACTATTGTTGACAGCAATCTGCCGGTTGCCCGCCCGTCATGGGATCATTCTCGTCTGGAATCACGCATTGTGCATCTCGGTTGCGGGGCGTTTCACCGCGCGCACCAGGCGCTGTATACCCATCACCTGCTGGAAAGCACCGACAGCGACTGGGGTATCTGCGAAGTTAACCTGATGCCAGGCAACGACCGCGTGCTGATCGAAAACCTGAAAAAACAGCAACTGCTGTACACCGTGGCGGAAAAAGGCGCGGAAAGCACCGAGCTGAAAATTATCGGTTCAATGAAAGAAGCGCTGCATCCGGAAATCGACGGCTGCGAAGGTATTCTCAATGCGATGGCGCGTCCGCAGACGGCGATTGTCTCCCTGACGGTCACGGAAAAAGGCTACTGCGCCGATGCGGCGAGCGGCCAGCTGGATCTCAATAACCCGCTGATCAAGCACGATCTGGAAAACCCGACTGCGCCGAAGTCCGCGATTGGTTACATCGTCGAAGCGTTGCGCCTGCGTCGTGAAAAAGGGTTGAAAGCGTTTACGGTGATGTCCTGCGATAACGTGCGTGAAAACGGTCATGTGGCGAAGGTCGCGGTACTGGGACTGGCTCAGGCACGCGATCCGCAGCTGGCGGCATGGATTGAAGAAAACGTCACCTTCCCGTGCACCATGGTTGACCGCATCGTTCCGGCGGCGACGCCAGAAACCTTACAGGAAATTGCTGACCAGCTGGGTGTTTACGACCCGTGCGCCATTGCCTGCGAACCGTTCCGTCAGTGGGTGATTGAAGATAACTTCGTTAATGGTCGCCCGGACTGGGATAAAGTGGGCGCACAGTTCGTTGCAGACGTTGTGCCGTTCGAAATGATGAAGCTGCGTATGCTGAACGGCAGCCACTCTTTCCTGGCGTACCTCGGTTACCTCGGCGGCTATGAAACTATTGCCGACACCATGACTAACCCGGATTATCGCAAAGCGGCCTTTGCCCTGATGATGCAGGAACAAGCGCCAACGCTGTCGATGCCGGAAGGTACGGACCTGAACGCCTATGCGACGCTGCTGATCGAGCGTTTCAGCAACCCATCTCTGCGTCACCGTACCTGGCAGATTGCAATGGACGGCAGCCAGAAGTTACCGCAGCGTCTGCTGGATCCGGTGCGTCTGCACCTGCAAAACGGCGGCAGCTGGCGTCACCTGGCGCTGGGCGTGGCGGGCTGGATGCGTTACACCCAGGGCGTGGATGAGCAGGGTAATGCCATTGACGTGGTTGATCCGATGCTGGCGGAGTTCCAGAAGATCAACGCGCAGTATCAGGGCGCAGACCGCGTGAAAGCGCTGCTGGGCCTGAGCGGTATTTTTGCCGATGATCTGCCGCAAAATGCCGACTTTGTTGGCGCGGTGACGACGGCATATCAGCAGCTGTGCGAACGCGGTGCGCGCGAGTGTGTGGCTGCGCTGTAACTAACTGATTACCCTACAGACTTACTGGTCAATCAAACTGATATTTGGTTGACCAGTTTTCGTTTTTTTGCCCACCTATACGTGCCAACTTCCAGTGCTAATGGTATAGTTTGAGATTAACGGGGGCCGTAAAATTGCCCGTTGTAGGCCGGATAAGGCGTTCACGCCGCATCCGGCAAAAATTTGATTAACCGCACCTAACGGACACAACACCATGAAATCTGCCACCTCTGCGCAAAGACCTTACCAGGAAGTCGGGGCGATGATCCGCGATCTGATCATAAAGACGCCGTACAATCCTGGCGAACGGCTGCCGCCGGAGCGTGAAATTGCAGAAATGCTTGATGTCACGCGGACGGTGGTACGTGAAGCGCTGATCATGCTGGAGATCAAAGGGCTGGTGGAAGTACGCCGGGGTGCCGGTATCTATGTTCTTGATAACTCAGGCAGCCAGAACACAGACAGTCCGGATGCCAACGTCTGCAACGATGCCGGTCCTTTTGAGCTGTTACAGGCGCGGCAGTTATTGGAGAGCAACATCGCCGAGTTTGCCGCTTTGCAGGCTACCCGCGAAGATATCGTCAAAATGCGTCAGGCATTGCAACTGGAAGAGCGTGAACTGGCTTCCAGTGCGCCGGGCAGCAGCGAAAGCGGTGACATGCAGTTCCATCTCGCTATTGCCGAAGCAACGCATAACAGCATGCTGGTGGAGCTGTTCCGTCAGTCCTGGCAGTGGCGGGAAAACAATCCAATGTGGATCCAGTTGCACAGCCATCTGGATGACAGCCTGTATCGCAAAGAGTGGTTGGGCGATCACAAACAGATCCTCGCCGCGTTAATCAAAAAAGATGCCCGAGCGGCGAAGCTGGCAATGTGGCAGCATCTGGAAAACGTTAAGCAACGTCTGCTGGAATTCTCGAACGTTGACGATATTTATTTTGATGGCTATCTGTTTGATTCATGGCCGCTGGATAAAGTCGACGCCTGACTTATTATAATAAGCGCAAGGGTAAACGTTCCTTGCGCTTTCTTAAATTAAGAAGTCGCAATGAGTATTACTTTGTAAATTGCAGGGTATTGTTTAGCTATCTGTATAACCTGAATGTTAGTACTCATTCTTCTCAGTGGCTATTTACCAATATAATTCCATTCACCATTTTTTAATTCAAACAGTTCTGGAAGAGATGACGGTTGCAGAGTCATACGTTTGAGTGGTGCATTTTCATCACCCGGGATAACTTTATATCCCATTTTTGCATGGATCTCCGCGGTACCGGGATAGGCTTCTATACCAATTATTGGGTCATTACCCAACTCAATATTAGCATTAAGTAATGCGGCAAGGGCGAATCCGGAAGAATTTGCCACCCCTGAGACAGTCATTATCTGATCAATATAGATATCAATCCTTGGCTGCTCATTGGTCCATCTTTTTGCCTGAGAAGCTGGAAGGGTTGAAATATATCCTATCGTGGTTCCGGCGTAACCTGGAACATTGCAACCAGGGCCTAATGTTATTTCATGAACTGTATAGTTCTCAACAGGATAGGAAGGGCTCTTCATAAATAAATTTAGCCGTAATCCTTCTGCTAACTCTGTGGCAGCATGCGCCTTTTTACATATACCACCATATATATCGTCTAAAGCTGAGGTGATTTTCAAGTTTCGATAGAGCATACGTCCTGTTGTTGTAATACCATCGGATTCTCTGCATGTTTCTGTCACATAATTAAATGGCCAGTACTCTTTACTAATATCAAGCTTTCTAATTTCGACAACGCTTTTTCCATCGTAATTATGGTTATTGCCACGAACAAGAGGCAGAAGATAGATATTTTCCGTATCCAGGCGTGCACGTTCATATTTACGTGTTAACTCATTGTCGACTTTTGGATGATGAAGGAAGTGATTATTTATATAGAATTGGTTATTAGCGGCATTGCTTAATGGCATAGACATAATAGTTACCTTTTATGAGTATTTCACTGATGTTTAGAAAAATAGATAAATTTTTCTGTAGTAAAAGAGAAGTAAACAAATGACATGCATGTTTCTGTTGTAGTGATATCAACTCTACACAGTGATATTAAATGGTAGGAAACACTCTAAAGTATCAAAAAACGCTCATTTAAAATTATTTGCATGCAATTTAAAAGCATATCTTATTACTAATTGGAATTTGATGTTGCTATATTGAGGTCTATATTAATAATGCCTGTGAATGGTATTTTTGATGTATTTGATATGTTATCAATTTATATTATTTACAAACTAATTGTTTCAAATAATACATAGATGATTATGCGGAAATAAATAATTTCCAACCGGAATTAAGTAGCGGCGGTGACAAGTATTTTCATCTACGTAACTATTCGGAATATTCAGAATATACTAGCGGTTTTTTTTTGAGTTTGATGATTTTTATCAAATCATGACTTTTTTCCTGAAAAGTCAGTAGATATTCATAGGCAAGTAAGGTTTTATACTTTGCTGACAGGATTCAGGCCTGTCTCAGACTGACATGGATGTAATGAACAAAAGGGAATGGCTATGGAAAATGAGCATCAATACAGTGGTGCCCGGTGTTCAGGGCAAGCCGCATATGTTGCTAAACGTCAGGAGTGCGCAAAATGATGCGCCAATCACTTCAGGCTGTTTTACCTAAAATTTCAGGCAATAAAACGTCATTGCTGCGTAAATCGGTATGCAGCGATCTCCTCACTCTTTTTAATTCTCCTCTTTCGGCATTACCGTCATTACTTGTTTCAGGCATGCCCGAGTGGCAAGTGCATAACCAGAGCGACAAACATCTCCAGAGCTGGTATTGCCGTCAGCTGCGTTCTGCACTGTTATTTCATGAGCCACGGATTGCGGCGTTGCAGGTCAATCTGAAAGAAGCGTACAGTCACACGCTGGCGATCAGCCTTGAGATAATGCTGTACCACGACGATGAACCGCTAACGTTTGATCTGGTCTGGGATAATGGCGGTTGGCGTAGTGCGACGCTGGAGAATGTCAGCTAAGTACAATCTCCAGCTCGCGCAGTTCACGCCAGAAGCGTTCGGCAACTGGATTCATGCGGGTATTCATTCGGTATGCATAGGCCTGAATCGGGATCACCAGTTCGTCCCGATTCAGTACAACGAGCTTCCCGCTGCGAATTTCTTGTTGGATGGCGTACTCCGGCAGCCAGGCAATCCCACAGCCGTCGAGGGCAACCTGCTTTAAAAGCTCGCTCATCGAAGAGACAAAAAAGGTGCTGAAACTTAACTCACTGTGGCGCGTCAGGGTGCGATTAATCAATCGCCCCATGTAGGAGTTGCGGCTGTAATTCAGTAACGGAAAGTGTGGCTGCGCGAGGTTAAAAAGTGCTTCTCCGTGTTCGTCACTGGCGCAGACAGGGAACAATTGAGATTCAAATAAGCGAATGTGGTCAAACGGCGCTTCCAGCAAATCTTCGTCGTGAAAGGAAAAAATACAGTCACTTTGCCCTTCACGCAGTTTATCGACCGCTTCATCAACATCAATGGCTTCAATCGCCCAGGTAAAGAGCGGCGGCATCTGGCTGATAATGGACGGTAACAGACCGAGGGAAAGAGAGTGTGCAGCGGCTATCTTGATTTTACGTTGCGCGTAATCGCTGCCGCCACGCAGCTCTGCAAGGTTGCTTTCTAACTGTTGCAACAGATGGCGGATCTGCGAATGGAAGATTTTCCCTTGTTCCGAGAGTTGCAGCGGCGTCACCTGGCGGTTAAACAATTCAACGCCAATCGCCTGTTCCAGTGCACGGATGCGGCGGCTGAATGCCGGTTGCGAGACGTTGCGACTGACTGCCGCCTGGGAAAAGTTGCGGCATTTTTCCAGGGTCAGAAAATCATAAAGCCATTTGGTTTCAATATTATGCAAAACCGCACCACAGTCATCCATTACGTTTTACTCTGTCAGCCGCCCTTGCGGGCATTCTACGTCCATTCGGGCGGCTGACAACCGTTTATGCCGTTTCAAACGTTCCTTTCACGCAGGCTTTGCCGTCTTTGACCATCAGTTTGCCGCGAGCGTATACCTGCTCAATGCGCAATTCTGGCGTCATGACCAGTAAGTCTGCGTCATTGCCAGGCAGAATTTCGCCTTTCCCGGTCAGGTTAAGGAAACCGGCTACGCTACTGGTGAGCGGGCGCAGGGCATCGCTGATACTGAAATCATAGTCTTTAACCAGCACCTGCACGGTTTCCAGCAACGTTTCAAAACCTGCAACACCGATATGGGTTAAATTCCCTTCGTCATCGAAGAACGGCTGGCTACCGTTGCCGTCGGAGCTGAGGGTGACGCGTGCCAGCGGAATACCGGCCTGAACGGCGCGGGCAATACCTTCGGCAGGGGCGACCGGTTCGTCAATGCTGCTGGTGATGTCGATAGTGCCGCCTTTGTGCGCAAACTCAAGCGCCTGCTCAAACAACGGAACGTTGCGGTTAACGTGGGTCGGCAGCAGCTTGCTGATCGGCACATCGCTGTTTTCCAGCAGGTCATAGACAGGCTGTAACGCCTTTTTGCTGTCGCCCATGTGGAACACGGTGACGCCAGGTTTGCCGCCGAGCAAACCGCCAACGCGGGATTCCGCCGCCATATTAGCCAGGTGATAAACGTCCGGTGCGGCAGAACGGTGATCAGAGATGGCGCATTTCACACCAATCACGCGATCGATAATCGCCACGTCTTTTTCCACGGAACCCGTAATAGTGCGGGAAGGGACATGATAAGCGCCGGTCAGCATCCAGGCGCTGATACCTTCTTCATTGAGCGCACGGGTCTTGGCGAGCAGGGATTCCGGGTGGCGAGAGATAGAGTCAGTGCCCAGCAGACCAACCACTGACGTGACGCCCGCTTCCGTCAGGCGACTTAGCGCCACTTCTGGCGTGCGCGTCGTGGGACCTGCTTCACCGCCACCACCAATCAAATGGACGTGTTGATCAATAAAACCAGGAAAGAGGATCTGCCCGCTGAGATCGACAACCGTGCAGTCCGGTACAATGTCAGAAGGGATATTGCTGGCAACGGCGATAATTTTGCCGTTAGCGACGAGGACATCGCAAATTCCCCGATCTTCCGGCGCATACAAATGCGCTCCCTGCAGCAGGGTAAAACCGGCTGCGGTATAATCAATCATGGTAACTCCTTGTTAAACAATAAGCTGCATAACCCAGATCGACAGCAATGCGTTAATCACGCAGACCGTAATGATATGCGGGTAATATTTGGCATTCACTTCGGCTGTCCCCAGGCAGCGACCGACATTTTGCACCGGGTTGCCCATTAAATACATCGCGGGCAGTAAAACGGTGACATCGTGACCGGTTAATGCGCCAGCGGTTGCCAGACTGGCGGCAACACCGACTGCGCCACCCATACTCATTAATGCGGCTAAAAGGACGGTTGCCGCTTCACCGGGTAATCCCCACAGCGCCATTACGGGTTCACAGATATGCCCCACCCAGTCGAGCAGGCCGGTAATTTTCAGCGCCTGAATGATGACAAACGCCATCACCACGTTTGGCAGCAGGTTGGTCGTGGCGATAGTAAAGCCACGGCGCGCGCCATCGATAAACATATCCATGACGTTTTTGCGGACCTGAGTTGTCATGCTTGCGCTCCTTGCGTTGGGTTGCGACGTTCTTCGAAGTTAAGCCAGACGCGCAAAATGTTGGCTCCGACAAATTTAAACACCAGGATGACGGCTAAAGGTACGATTACGGACGTGCCCAGAAAGGCGAACACCGCGACGCCGGAAGAGAAGTAGTTGGTGATGATGGCGCTACCGCTGGTTTGATATGCGGCGAAAATCACTTTATCGCGTTCGGTAATTTCCCCTTCCTGCGCCAGCTCTTTGGTCATACCGGCGGCGGCATCAGTGTTTTGCAGGTTAGCGATCAGCGCCAGCGAGCAGATCCCTGGAATGCCCAACAACGGTTTTAGCACAGGTGTCATTAACTGCTGCGCGGCGCGTAATCCACCAAGACCATCGGTAATTGAAATAATCCCCAGAGAGAGAATGACTGACGGTGCCAGCTCCAGCGCAAAGAGAAAGCCATCTTTAGCCCCCGCGCCACCCGCCCCGCGAAATGAGGTGGTGGCTCCGTTCGCACCAGGCAGTTGCCCAAACGATCCGTTCAGAACGGAAAAATCAAAAACGCGCCACCAGCTGTCTGTCCCGGAAAAAACACCGGAAAAAAAGATTATGGTGAGAAAAAAAGCCAGATACCCTTTAATGCCCACTTTTTCTGTCGCCAGATCCCCGGCTACAGCATCCCCTTGTTGTGTCATAACAATCCCCATTGTTTTTTTGTGTTTGTGTGTTGCTTGAGCCAGGAAAATTCCTGGAGCTGAAAAACCTTATCAGCCATGTGGGTATGGGGAAAATGCAAGTATGTTTCTGGCTATGCGTTTTTTGCATAGCGGAAAAATTACGCTGTGTGGAAAAGGCTCTGCGCAGGATTGAGTTGCAGAAAATTCATAAACCCAGTGACAATGACATCAGTAAATAAAAGCAGAAAATCCAGGGACGAAAACGAGATGGCAAAGTACAACGAAAAAGAGCTGGCGGATACGAGCAAGTTTTTAAGTTTTGTCCTCCGACACAAACCGGAGGCGATTGGTATCGTACTTGACCGTGAAGGATGGGCGGATATCGATAAGCTCATACTTTGTGCCCAAAAAGCGGGCAAGCGATTAACCCGTACATTGCTGGATACCGTGGTCGCCACCAGTGATAAAAAGCGTTTTAGTTATTCCAGTGATGGTAGGTGCATCCGCGCGGTTCAGGGGCATTTGACTTCGCAGGTCGCTATTTCCTTTGCCGAAAAAACACCGCCACAGTTTCTTTACCACGGTACGGCAAGCCGTTTCCTTGACGAGATAAAAAAACAGGGGCTGATTGCAGGTGAGCGTCACTACGTACATCTCTCTGCTGATGAAGCAACGGCACGCAAAGTGGGAGCAAGACACGGATCGCCGGTTATCTTAACCGTCAAAGCACAGGAAATGGCGAAACGAGGCATCCCTTTCTGGCAAACGGAAAACGGGGTCTGGCTGACATCAACGGTTGCGGTCGAATTTCTTGAGTGGTAAGGGAAACACTCCTCATGAAGTGACCACTTGCAGCTTAAATAATTGTACTGTGCTGATAAGCGCAGCAATAAACAACGCCGCCGCGCCGCAGAGAGTGGCGCCGGCAAGCGCCGATGTTCCATTGCCGAGCATACTGGTCAGCGCCGGGCCGAGGATTTGTCCAATGCCGTAAATGAGCGTCACAAAGCCTAAAAGATTGAGATTTCCCGGAACGCTCAGTTGGCGGGCGATAGTCATCACCAGAGATGTCGTGCCCATAAAGGTACCGCCAAAACCGATACTACTAATGATAAGCAAGAGAGGAGAGTCGCTGGCGAGAGTAAGCAGCACACTGATAGCCTGCACCAGCAAATTCGCCGTCAGGCAAGGCAAAGCCCCCCAACGTTTTGCTGCCCATAGCCAGCCAAAGCAGCCTGGCACAATTGATAAGCCGACTAACGTCCAGAGATGGGCGGTTAACAATGGTGAGCCTGCATCTTTCGCCATGAGCGGCAGGTAAGTCGCGACGATGATATAACCAAATCCCGCCAGGCCGTACAGAATAGCCAGTAACCACCAGCTCATTATCTGTTGCTCCGTTTTTGCCAATGGCATTGGTGCGATGGCGTGTTTTTTCGAGGGCATTAAAAGCGTAAGTGCAATCAGCATCATGCCAGAAAGCGCCCCGGCGCCTTGCCATAACGTTTGCGAGGATAAGGCAAAATGCAGGCCTGCCAGAACATATTCGTTGCCCAGTGCAATGCCAATGCCAACGCCAGAAAACAAAGCTGCCAGCACAAAAGGATGGCGCGTGTGCTGCATAATCAGCGTCGAACCAAAAATCAGCATACCGGCGCTGGCGACACCCGCCAGGAAGCGAATCAATAACACCAGAATAAATGGCGGCAACCATGCCATTGCGAGGATCAACAACCCGCTCGCCAGGGCAGAAACCAACAGAAATGGGCGCAGGCGCGACGGCTGGTGAAATGCGCCAAACGAAAATAGCAGACTGCCAGCCAGATACCCCGCATAGTTGCCGCTGGCAATCCACGAGAGCTGGCTAAATGAAAACGCCCCTTCCGCCATCATGACGGGCAACATAGGCGTATAAAGGAAGCGACCTAATCCCATACCTAAGGTCAGAACCAGCATCCCGAAAAGCGCGGTGCTGAAAGAAAAGCGTTCTACGGGATGCGAGGACGAAGGCATGTTTAACCTTGTATGTCATTTTTGTTGTTAACAAGTTAATAACAAAAAGGTGAAATATGCCAGCCTGTTAATGCGATGATTTAGGGGTAAAGCGATAAAAACGATTTGGTTCGCTAACGATATAAATATTACCAGAGGCATCCATCGCAATCCCTTCGGCCTGTTTGATGTTATGCGACAAACCTCGACTACCTTTGGTTAGTGATATTTCACCGATAACCTCGCCAACCAGGGTTACTTCCTGGAGTGCGCGAGATTCATGAGACAGCACCAGAAGCGTATTTTTTTGCTGGTTAAATTCTGCGCCGGACACATCATCTAAAGTAAATTGCCGTTGTAGTGCCTCGTCTTTGCTGATGTGTAATTCATTGCTACTTAACAGCCCGTTAACTTTGTAGACCTCAATCGGATTTTTCTCTTTAAAAAACCAGAAAGTGTGATCCTGGCGAGAATAAGCCAACCCTTCAAAACCGCAATTGGTTGGGGAGTCTTGCAGCGGGATTTTTATTTTTTTGAGGATTTTTACTTCCGAGTTTGGGGTCAGTGAAATCACATAAATGGCGTAATCGCGCTCATCGCTAATGACAAACTGATTATCGCCAATGTATTCGATCGTCTCGAGATCCTTAACAAAATCCAGAGGAATTGTGCGGATAAAATCACCATTGGTGGTCATTTCAACAATGGCGGCAGGTTTGTTGATAGTGCTAAAAAGAGTATTGCTTTGTGCCGACCAGGTCAGCGAAGAGATATTATTCGTTATGCCTGCAATTTCTTTGCCGTCAATGGTGGCGTGGTAATTCTGAAATGATGCTGCATGATTGCTTTTACGGGCGCAAGATTGCACGAAGAAAGTACACACTGCCACAATGGCAAAAAGAATCACAATAACGGAGATGCGTTTACTTAACGAAATACTTTTTGTCACGGTAATCCCTTTAAGGCAAATCAATAAGATATCGAGAAGTATACGTAGCGACCTTAATGAATCCTTAACGCGGAGAAACCCGGTAATGTGCAATGCAGCGCCAGACACCATCCTGCTGACAATAAATTGACTCAGTCAGCCCAGGGATCACCCATTGTATTTCCTCGCCGGGGGGACAGGTCAGCCAAATGCATAACCCGCAGCCGCCGCGTAAATCACGGGGAATATCGCTGACGCGAAAAGTCATGCCCGCTGCCTGCAACGCTTTGCGGGTTTGTATGACGCCGACTGTGGAGTGAAATAAAAATAAAAACTCTTTCATCGGCGTGTCCTCACTCGTTGACCAATTACCGCCGCGCCAATTGCGCCAGCAAATTGCGCATCAGGATGGGTATTTACCGGCATTCCCAGATGAGATTCCAGCATCCGGGCAAACGTCTGGCAATGACTAACGCCACCAGTAAACAGAATCGGCGCTTCACAGGAGAGACGAGCAATGAAATTGGCACTCCTCCGCGCCATCGCGTTAATCACTCCGGCGAGAATCGCTTCTGGCGCGACGCCCGCTGAGCGCAGGCTGATCGCTTCTGATTCAGCAAACACTGTGCACATACTCGTGATGGCGTGCGGCGTGACATTTTCGGTAATGCTGTCGAGTTGCTCGACGCTGGTGCCAAGCGTGCGCGAGATCACCTCCAGGAAACGCCCGGTGCCCGCCGCGCATTTGTCATTCATCAGGAAATCGCACAGGTTACCGTCATCATCAAGCTGAATCACTTTGCTGTCCTGACCACCGATGTCGATTACCGCGCGCGTTGCTGGCGCAAGAAACCGTGCGCCCAGCCCATGACAGGAGATTTCCGTCACTTGTTTATCGGCAAAATCCACCAGTTGCCGTCCATAGCCGGTGAGCGTCAGAAACGGCGTTGTCTCTAACCCTTCGCGCAGAGTTTCCCAGGCTTCAGTAATTGCTGTTGCCGGACGAAAGGGTGTTGGAACGAGGAAACGGCGCGTAATCACGCCGTCTGCCAGTAAGATCCCTTTGGTGGCGGTAGAACCAGAATCAATGCCAATCGAATATGTCACTGCCACTCCTTACAGCATCTCAATAAAGGCCGCGACACGGGTACTGAGCTGCCCGACATCTGAGGTGGAGTAGTCTGTTTCAATAGCGATATAAGGAATGTTGTGCTGCTGACGCACATGACGTTTAATCGCCAGCGATTCCACCGCGTAGGTATGGCACGCCTGCAAAATCACATCAACTACGCCATCGACCTGATATTCTTCCACCATCTGGCTGAGCATTTGCAGGCGCTGATCGTTCGGCGAAACACAGGAGCAGCCAATCGCCAGATATTTATCCGCCAGCGCGTCGTAGACATCGCCCGTTTCTGCCACGCATTGCTCGGTCGCTTTCGCCCCGGTGCAGTTTTCATAACCGACAACCCAGCCGCCATTCTCTTCAATCGCGCGCACCACTTTTTCTGCTGCGCCGCCAATCGGGCAGCCGGTGATTAAAATGCGTGGACGCGGGTCCAGTCGCTGGCCTTCTTCCCACTGCTGACGAACGCGGGCGGTCATCGCGTCCAGTTCATTGATCAACGCCTCTTTATCGAACCGGAAGGTTGCGCCGTAAACCACTTTCAGAATGTCGCTGCCGCTAAGCGCCGGAGGATTTAACTGCCCAAGATGATAAAAATTAGCCAGTGCGCGACGTTCGCGGTTTTTCAGAGCAATGGCATCGCGCAGAGCATCTTCGCTAATTTCGTGCCCAAAACGTTCTTCCACCGCTTTTTGTAAGCGCAGCATCTCGGCTTTCCATAACGCACGCGAGGCATCGTCTTTAACGCTATTTGGCAGCTGCATCACATGAACAGGCTTAAACTCCGCCATGTATTCATACATTTTCTTTTTGCCGTCGCAGGTGGTTTCACCGACCACCAGATCAGAAAAGTAGAAGTAGGGGCATTTATCGGTTTTACCGAAGCCGTAGCTGCTTTTAATCAGCGGGCAGAGGTTGCGCGGCAGATCTTTCTCCGCTTCTTCAATGGTTTCATCAGAGGTGGAACAGAGCGAAACCACAACCGCACCGGCTGCCATCGGGATCTCTTGCGGCATAAAAGTGCAGTAAGTGCCAACCAGCGGAATGCCGCGCTCCTTGAGATCCATGACGGTGAGAAAGCCTTTCTGGCGAGCTTCAGAGAACTGATCGAAAATGGCGGGTAGATCGGTGACAAGTGACATGATTTTCCTTCCCCGTACCACGGGAGATAATGAAAAGAGGCCACATTATTACCATTCTTTTAGTGTGGTTTATTTGATCTCTCTCGCGGTTAGCCACTTAGTTTTTCATGGATTTCTAAAAATTGCCGAGGGGGAACAAGGCCGGGAGTTGTGACAGCAAATATAAAATTAGCCCAATACAACCGCCAACCAGCGTACCGTTGACACGGATAAACTGCAGATCTTTGCCGATATTTAACTCTATTTGCCGCGACATATCCCGGGCATCCCAGCTTTTTACCGTATCGCTGATGTGGCGCGTCAGGAATGCGGAAAACTCAGGTGCGACGCGGTGCGCGGCTTGTTCCAGATGACCATTTAACGACGCCCGCAAGGCATCATCGGCAATTAACGTTTCGCCAAACCATTGACCCGCCCGCGCGATACGTTCTTTCACACGAGAATCTTCACTGTTGATATCCGCTTTCAGCCATTCCCGTAAATCCCCCCACAATTCACTGAGATAGCGGTTAAAGGCTTCATCCTCTTTCAGATAGCTTTTTACGGCATCAGCTCGCGCTGCCATTTCCGGATCGTTTTTCAACTTGTCGATCAGGGCAAAAGTGGCGCGATCAAATGCATGGCGGATCTGATGCGCACGATCGCGGCTGATATCATCAAGCAAAGAATTCACCGCGTCAGAAACCAACTCCGCGCTATGTTCGCCCAGCCATTCGGTGGGGAGAATTTTGGCTTTCAGTGGATGCTCACTCTCCAGCCAGCGAACAATTTGTTGGGCGATAAACTTGCGCGATTTATCGCGCTGGAGAAGAGCAATCAACTGTGCGATCAGCGTATCGAGCAGCACCTGATGACGATCGTTTTTGGTCATACTCTCCAGCATCAACGCACTGGTTCCGGAAAGATCGACCTTATCAATCGCCCGATGGACCGCGCGCTTAAGCAGGCGCTGAATACGTGCATCATCGGTCAGTTCAAGAAAACCACTCATGATCTGCAACAGATGCTGACCAACGCGGCGGGCGTTTTCTGGCTGGCTAAACCAGTTACCAATTAGCAACGCCGGTTCGTGACGTCGAATCAATGCCACCAGCGACTGGGTATCGAGAAATTTTTCCTGCACGAACTGACCGAGATTTTCGCCAATCCGGTCTTTATTACGCGGGATAATCGCCGTATGACGAGAAATGATCGGAATTGGCACGCGGCGAAACAGCGCCACCACCGCAAACCAGTCCGCCAGCGCGCCGACCATCGCCGCTTCAGCAATTGCCTTCACGCCGCTCACCCAAAAATTGGGTGGCAAAAACAGCGTAACGACAAAGGTAGCAGCGGCGATAAGCAGTAAAGAGAGCGCCAACATTTTGGCGCGTCTGAGTTCAATGAGTTTATTCATAACGTTAAGAATAGAGCCTGACGGCAGGATCGCGCAAAAATCACCGCTCCTCCGCCAGCTCGGCAGCCTGATGTTGGCGCACGCGATTGAGCAATCCCGCCAGGGTGAAAACGACGATAACGCCCGCCACGACGGCTAACAGATGAAACGGCAAGCGACCGCCGTTAAACCACAGCCAGCGGCCGATTTCGACCGAGACAGACATCACCATCAGGATCACCATATTCAGCGATGCGGAGACGGTCCCTTTCGGTAAGTTATTGGAAAAAAGCGTAAAGCGGAATAAAGTCGGGAAGATCAAACCAATCCCGAAAGCATACAAACTGGTGCCCAGCACCGACCACAGCCAGACGTGCGGTGACAGCAGATTGCCGATAATCAACAGTGCGAGGCCGACCAGTTGAATGGGTACGGCACGCCAGATAAAGCGCGGTTCGGTCGGATCTTTAACGAAACGCGCCACGATGGCATTCGCGACAATCACCGCGCCGAACACCGGAACCTGTGTCCAGGCGAACTGCGAGGTCGTTAAGCCGCCTGCGTCAATCAGGATCACCGGCGAGACAGCCACCCAACTCATCATGGGGATATAGCTTAAAGAGATGGTTGCTGCACCAAAGAGGAACAGCCGATTGCAAAAGACATTACGAAAATCGCGCAAGACGCTTTTGGCGCTAAATGGAACCGCGCCGCGCTTCACCGTCTCTGGCATCGCCAGCAGTAAGCCAACAAATGAGATAAAACCCATAACCGCAATGATGGCAAAAAGGACTTTCCAGTGCACAAAGTGCATCAGAGCTGCGCTGGAAAGCGGGCCAATAATCGGCGCAATCAGTACGATGGAGGTGATAATCGCCATCAACTTGATCCCTTTTGTCTGTCCGAACGCCTCCTGCACCGTGACATAACCAACGGTAGCAATAAAACAGATACTGGTGCCCTGAATTGCACGCGCGATAAGAAACTGTGTCATAGACGTTGTGAACATTGTCGCAGCGCAGGCAAGGGTAAAAATGAGCGCCCCGGTAATCAGCACTGGCCTGCGGCCAATCCTGTCGGAAAGCGGCCCCAGCAGCCACTGTAACGCCATACCGCCAGCGAGATAGAGACTGACGGCAGCAGGGGCCAGACTGACATCGGCATTAAAATCACGGACCACATTAATGATCCCCGGCTGGATCAGATCCGTCGACAGGTACGCGGCAAAGTCATACAAAATCAACGCCATCGGGAAAAACAGCGTGGCGGCATGGCGGGCAAAAAAACGTGGCATAACAAACAACTCCTTGTCCGGAGAACCCCAACGGGGAAAACGAAATTCGGTAATGACTCCAACTTATTGATAGTGTTTTATGTTCAGATAATGCCCGATGACTTTGTCATGCAGCTCCACCGATTTTGAGAACGACAGTGACTTCCGTCCCAGCCTTGCCAGATGTTGTCTCAGATTCAGGTTATGCCGCTCAATTCGCTGAGTGTAACGCTTGCTGATTACGTGCAGCTTTCCCTTCAGGCGGGATTCATACAGCGGCCAGCCATCCGTCATCCATACCACGACCTC
>NZ_JAENDM010000060.1:0-22196 GCF_019375075.1 Escherichia sp. XD33 | reverse complement strand
TGTAGGTGGGCCAGTTGGTGATTTTGAACTTTTGCTTTGCCACGGAACGGTCTGCGTTGTCGGGAAGATGCGTGATCTGATCCTTCAACTCAGCAAAAGTTCGATTTATTCAACAAAGCCAACAACCTTATTACGCCCAGCCTCTTTCGCATTATAAAGCGCATTATCAGCCAGCCGATAAATCTCATTCGGTTTTAACGTATTTCCATGCACCACCACGGCACCAATGCTAATCGTCACTTTTTGCGGGATTGCATATTCAGGATTATCACCCGTCAAACGCTCAACATTTGCCCGAATCCTTTCAGCTAAGGCTTCCGCATTTTCATGATCGATCTCCGTCAGCATGACACCAAACTCTTCTCCGCCAACGCGTGCTAAAAGATCGTTTGGCCGTATACTTTTCCCGATGATTTTCACCACTGTTTTAATCACTTGATCGCCAACCGGATGCCCCCAGGTGTCATTGACTTTTTTGAAGTGGTCAATATCCATAATCATGACGCAGTACGGTTTTTTTTTGGCTAATGCTGATTGATTTTTCAGTTCATTGAAAAAATAATTTCTGTTAAAAATATTGGTTAATGGATCGCGATGTGCAATATCCTTTGTCACGCGCAACGCACTGAATACATGACACATGAATATCGCCATAACTGTTAACTTGCTGAACAACTCAATAGTTCGACTAATATACCAAATGGATACACTATACCTCCCTATAAATAAAAGAGAGACATTATATAGCACAGCACAAAAAGCAATCACCGATACCCCATTCCAGATATCACTACGCAAACGATTGAAATATAAATTAACTGCCAACAGCATTAACCACATAAATATCAGCATGATAACATAAGACGTTTTCCACACAACTCGGCCATTTTTATTTAATAACTCAGCTATAGTTAAACTATAGTTCTCACATTGGCTACTAAATATGAAAGCAATAATGGGCAGGCCAACTATAAAAATCACACTGATGTAAAAAACGATTCTTTTATGCCACCTTTCACACAAATCATTTTTTTCATTCAACTTAATTACCAGCGCCAGATTAATCAATAAACATAAGCTTACCTGCCTGAAAAAATAATAAATAGCAGTATCATTTTGAATAATGCTGTTAGTTAGCCCCCCCTCAATAGGTTGCTGAATGATAATGACTGTTTTAATGAAGTAAATCAGACAGCTAAGAAAGGCTAAACCAAGTATACAGTTTGAAAATTGTCGACGATCATAAATGAAATATAACTGCATAAAAATGAATGCTATTATATCAATAACAAACAAAGCAATCATAACCATCAGATATGTCGATTGCGGAACAGTCTCCTTAACAGTCGGCTGATGAAACCAACTATTCACCAAAATAAATGCAAGCCCGAACAACAAACTCACAAATACCGTACTACCAATTCCAAAATAGTCCTTCCTCATAAAGCCACTCCACCCGAAGGTTGTAAACTCCTTTTACACTATTAATAGATATAAGAAACATACCGTTGTCAATATGGATATCTAAATATAATAGATACTAACAAGCATAGTTGCGTAAGGGAATAATCACCATTTCAACATTTTACTGATTCACTACTGTTTAAAAGCAGTAAATACTCATAAATCTTTATAAGCCCACCCCCATAAAACAATAATTCTTATAGTCATTAAGAGTAATTATCGCAGAAAATAATGCTGCAACATCGCATTGCATCAGGGTTTTCGGAAAATCCGAAAGCACCATTCGGAATTTGCTGATTTAATTATTTTAATCCTGGATTACTTTGAAAGACGCATAGAGAATTATGCAGCATCCCCGTAGTTCTTCCCTTTTGGGATGGATTTTCGAGGAAAGTTAAGGATTTGATATGAACACTCAGCTCACCATTTCTTCTTCTCACTATCAACAATTCGCGTCTTTATTCCTCGTTTAATTACGGGCTTTGATGTGAATAAATCTTTTCTTTTCAGCTAACTAGAAGTTCGCGAAGAGAGTATTTTTTGCAATACATGGAGCAATACAGGATGTATTCAAGTAGTAAAAAAAGGTGCCCAAAAACCAAATTGGTTTTGAATTTTCTTACCGCTGCATTTTTAGCGTCGAGTCCCGTTGCGAATAGTGCCGTTAATAACGCCTATGATGCATTGATTATTGAAGCTCGCAAGGGTAATACTCAGCCAGCTTTGACATGGTTTGAACAAGAGTCTGTACTCAGTAATAACCAGATTGCTGACTGGCTACAGATTGCCTTATGGGCGGGACAAGATAAACAGGTTATGACCGTTTACAACCGCTACCGTCACCAGCAATTACCCGCGCGCGCTTATGCGGCGACTGCCATCGCTTATCGTAACACGCAGCAATGGCAAAACTCACTGACACTGTGGCAAAAGACTCTCGCTCTGGATCCGCAAAATAAAGATTATCAACGGGGACAAATTTTAACCCTGGCAGATGCGGGTCACTATGACACTGCACTGGTTAAACTTCAGCAGATTAAGTCCGGTACACCTGACAAAGCCAATTTACTCGCAGAAGCCTATATCTATAAACTGGCAGGTCGTCATCAAGATGAATTACGGGCAATGACAGAATCATTACCTGAAAATTCCTCTACGCAATATACGGAAGAATACATACAGGCATTACGTAATAATCAGCTTTCTGCCGCCATTGACGATGCCAATTTAACGCCGGATATCCGCGCTGATATTCATGCCGAATTGGTCAGACTGTCATTTATGCCTACGCGCAGTGAAAGTGAACGCTATGCCATTGCCGATCGCGCCCTCGCCCAATACACCGCATTAGATATTCTGTGGCAAAACAACCCAGACCGAATTGCACAATACCAGCGTATTCAGGTTGACCATCTTGGCGCATTGTTAACCCGCGAACGCTACAAAGATGTTATTTCCCACTATCAGCGTTTAAAAGATACAGGACAATCTGTTCCCCCCTGGGCACAGTATTGGGTGGCTTCCGCTTATCTGCACGATCGTCAACCGGGAAAAGCACAAGCGATGATGACCCAACTGTTCTATCACCAGGCACAACCAGATATTGAATTATCCGAAGAAGAGCGTGCAGATCTCTTTTACAGCCATCTGGAAAGTGAGAATTATAGTGGGGTGTTAATGCTCACTGATCACACCATTACTACAGCATCTCCATACCGTCGGATTATGGGTTCTCCTGTAACGATACCTAATGACAAGTGGCTACAGGGTTATTCGTTCCTTTCAGCGGCTGCGCAATACGGTAATGATTTACCACAAGCTGAAGCAATAACCCAAAATATGAGCAATAACGCACCGGGTAATCAGGGATTACGCATCGACTACGCCAGCGTATTACAGGCTCGTGGTTTACCTCGTGCTGCAGAAACAGAATTAAAAAAAGCCGAACTACTTGAGCCAAGAAATATACTGCTGGAGGTTGAACAGGCCTGGAATGCATTAACATTGCAGGAGTGGAAACAGGCGAAAGTATTAACTGAGGATGTGGTCGCCCGCAATCCTGAAGCCCCCGCGGTAAAACGTATACAGCGTGCGCTTGAAGTACATGACATGGCTGAACTACGTATTTCAGGTTCTTCTGGATTGGATTCCGAAGGTCCGGATAATGGCAAACATGATGTGAATTTTACCAGCGTTGTGTACTCACCACCGCTGAATGAAAACTGGCGTGCTTTTGCTGGTTTTGGCTATGCTGATGGTCAATTCAGCGAGGGGAAAGGGATTGTTCGTGACTGGTTAACTGGCCTCGAATGGCGTTCGCGCGACATCTGGCTGGAAGCAGAATTTGCCGGACGTTATTTTAATGGCGAACATAAACCCGGTGCACGTTTATCTGGCTGGTACGATTTTAACGACAACTGGCGACTCGGTACTGAACTGGAACGCATCTCTCATCGAGTCCCTCTACGGGCAATGAAAAATGGCATAACCGGCAACAGTGCGCAGGCATATTTACGCTGGTATCAGAATGAGCGCCGTCAATACAGCAGTTCATGGGCATTTACTGATTTTTCCGATGGAAACCAACGTCACGAAGTATTTATCAATGGTAGTGAACGGATGTGGTCTTCATCCCGACTGATTATTGATTTTCAGCCCACAATTTATTACGGCCAGAATACAAAAAAAGATACCCCCTATTTTAACCCGGAAAAAACGCTCGATATTGTTCCGGCACTGGAGGCAAGCCATTTATTGTGGCGTAAATACGAGAATAGCTGGCAGCAAATATTTAGCGCAGGCGCTGGTACCTCATGGCAAAAAAATTATGGTACCGATCTAGTTACACAACTGGGGTATGGGCAACGCGTTGCGTGGAATGACGTAATAGATGCAGGTGCAACGGTACGTTGGGGAAAGCGGCCTTATGACGGCAACAGAGAGCATAATTTATATGTTGAATTTGATATGACATTCAAATTTTAAGGATCATTATGTTACGCAAAGGAATAAGATATCTGTTTTTGTTGATTAGCATTGCTATGCTTTCTGCATGTTTTAATCACCAAAACAATAAGTTTACGCCACCACAAAGTCGAGAATCTTTAAAGGCAGAACATCCGTGGCCACAAAATAACTTTGTAGCCATCTCCTGGCATAATGTTGAAGACGATACTGCTGATCAGCGTTTCATGTCAGTGCGAACTTCTGCGCTTCGTGAACAATTTGCATGGCTGCGCGAAAATGGCTATCACCCCGTCAGCGTTGACCAAATTCGGGAAGCTCACCGTGGGGGAAAACCGCTACCTAATAAAGCGGTTTTACTCTCCTTTGATGATGGATTTCAGAGTTTTTACACCCGTGTATTCCCTATTCTGCAAGCATTCCAGTGGCCCGCATTATGGGCACCGGTTGGCAGTTGGATAGACACGCCGATGAATCAACAAGTGAAATTTGGCGATGAAATGGTAGACAGAGACTATTTTGCCACCTGGCAACAAGTGCGTGAAATAGGACGTTCGAAGTTGGTTGAGATAGCCTCGCATACCTGGAATTTTCACTACGGCATTGAGGCTAATCCCACTGGCAGCAAATTACCCGCTTTTGTTAATCGCATGTATTTTTCAAATAATGAGCGATACGAAACCGAAGCGGAATATCGCAACCGCATTCGTCAGGATGCCGTAAAAATGACCGAAAAGTTGAAAGCAAATGCTGGCGTAAATGCCCAGGTTTTTGTCTGGCCCTATGGTGCAGCAAACGGTATTGCGATTGAGGAATTAAAAAAACTGGGTTATGACATGTTCTTCACTCTGGAGTCCGGACTGGGAAATACTTCCCAGTTAGATTCTATTCCGCGCGTATTAATCGCCAATAATCCATCACTTAAAGAGTTTGCTCAGCAAATCATTGGTGTGCAGGAAACATCACCGGAGCGAGTTATGCATATCGATCTCGATTATGTTTATGATGCTGACCGCCAACAGCTGGAGCGAAATCTGGATGTGTTGATTCAGCGGGTGAAAGATATGCAAATTTCCAGTGTGTATTTGCAGGCTTTCGCCGACCCAACAGGTGATGGTCTGGTTAAAGAGGTCTGGTTTCCTAATCGCCTGTTACCCATGAAAGCGGATTTGTTTAACCGTGTTGCATGGCAATTAAAGACTCGTGCCGGAGTGGCCGTTTACGCCTGGATGCCGGTATTGAGTTGGGATTTAGATCCCGCATTACCCCGGGTGGAATATTTGCCATTTGATAAGCAAGCATCACAAATTCATCCAGCGCAATACCGTCGTCTCTCCCTTTTCGATGACCGGGTACGTGAACAAATTAGTACCCTTTATGAGGATCTTGCAGGTCATGCGTCTTTTGATGGCATTTTGTTTCATGACGATGCCGTGTTGTCAGATTACGAAGATGCCAGTGCTCCAGCAATAGCTGCTTATAAGAAAGCAGGATTTGCGACGAGTATTCGTGAAATCCGCGAGGATCCTGAGCAATTTAAACGCTGGACGCAATTTAAACGCAATGCCTTAACAGACTTCACATTAGCGCTAAGCGCCAAAGTCAAGGCTGTTCGCGGCCCACAAATTAAGACTGCGCGAAATATTTTTGCCCTCCCCGTTATGCAGCCAGAAAGTGAAGCATGGTTTGCCCAAAACTATGCCGATTTTCTACAAAGCTATGACTGGACGGCAATCATGGCAATGCCCTATATGGAAGGAGTTGATGAGAAATCTGCTGATCAATGGTTAATACAACTGGTCAATCAGATTAAAAGCATCCCTCAAGCAAAAGATAAATCTATTTTAGAATTACAGGCACAAAACTGGCAGAACAATGGTCAGCATCAGGCTATTTCTTCGCAAAAACTTGCTCACTGGATGAGCCTTTTCCAACTGAATGGAGTGAAAAATTATGGTTATTATCCCGATAACTTCCTGCATAACAAACCTGAAATAGACGTTATTCGTCCTGAGTTTTCCACAGCCTGGTATCCGAAAAATGATTAATCGTATCGTATCGTTTTTTATATTATGTCTGGTGTTATGCATACCCCTATGTGTAGCGTACTTTCATTCTGGCGAATTGATGATGAGGTTCGTTTTCTTCTGGCCATTTTTTATGTCCATTCTGTGGATTGTTGGCGGAGTCTATTTCTGGGCCTATCGTGAACGCCATTGGCCGTGGGGAGAAAACGCACCAGCTCCACAGCTGAAAGATAATCCGTCTATCTCCATTATCATTCCCTGTTTTAATGAGGAGAAAAACGTTGAGGAAACCATACACGCAGCTCTGGCACAGCGTTATGAGAACATTGAAGTTATTGCTGTAAATGACGGTTCAACAGACAAAACCCGTGCGATCCTGGATCAACTGGCTGCGGAAATTCCCCGTCTGCGAGTCATTCATCTGGCGCAAAACCAGGGGAAAGCCATTGCGCTTAAAACCGGAGCAGCCGCGGCGAAAAGCGAATATCTGGTGTGTATCGATGGCGACGCGTTGTTAGATCGCGATGCGGCGGCGTATATTGTTGAACCAATGTTATACAATCCTCGCGTGGGTGCTGTAACCGGTAATCCTCGCATACGTACACGTTCAACTCTGATAGGTAAAATTCAGGTTGGCGAGTTTTCCTCAATTATTGGTTTGATCAAGCGCACCCAGCGTATCTATGGAAACGTATTTACTGTTTCCGGCGTTATCGCTGCATTTCGTCGCAGTGCCCTGGCTGAAGTGGGTTACTGGAGTGACGATATGATCACCGAAGATATTGATATTAGCTGGAAGCTGCAGTTGAATCAGTGGACAATTTTTTACGAGCCACGGGCGCTGTGCTGGATATTAATGCCGGAAACATTAAAAGGGCTATGGAAACAACGCCTGCGCTGGGCCCAGGGTGGTGCAGAAGTATTCCTCAAAAATATGACCAGATTATGGCGTAAAGAAAACGTACGAATGTGGCCGCTGTTTTTTGAATATTGCCTGACGACAATATGGGCCTTTACCTGTCTTGTTGGTTTCATTATTTACGTGGTCCAGCTTGCAGGTGTACCGTTAAATATTGAATTGACACATATCGCCGAGACACATACTGCAGGAATATTATTATGTGCGTTATGTTTAGTGCAATTTATTGTCAGCCTGGTAATTGAGAATCGCTATGAGCATAATCTTGCTTCATCGCTTCTCTGGATTATCTGGTTCCCAGTTATTTTCTGGGTACTGAGTCTTGCAACGACGTTGGTTTCATTTACACGAGTCATGTTGATGCATAAAAAGCAACGCGCCCGTTGGATAAGCCCAGATCGTGGTATTCTGAGAGGTTAATATGAACAATTTAATTATTACGACCCGACAATCGCCAGTACATTTATTGGTTGATTATGTAGCTACGACTATCCTGTGGGCGTTATTTGCTTTGTTTATATTCTTATTCGCCATGGATCTGCGGTCGGGTCATTACTGGCAAAGCGATGCCCGAAGCAGACTTCATTTCTATTTTTTACTCGCGGCGGCGAATGCCGTCGTGTTAATTATCTGGGCGCTGTACAACAAGCTGCGTTATCAAAAACAGCAGCATCATGCAGCATACCAATACACGCCGCAAGAATATGCAGAGAGCTTAGCAATACCTTATGAGCTCTATCAGCAACTGCAAAAAAACCACAGGATGAGCGTACACTTCACTAACCATGGGCAAATAAAAATGGTGGTGTCAGAAAAAGCGCTGGTCCGGACATAACCCCCTCAAAATGGAGCCCGGTACGCCCGGGCTCTGCACCAATAATACGCTTAACTGTATGCATGTAGCGTACGTTGGCAAAGTGCCGAACGTACGCAATCCTCTTTACCGAATCGGACGATCCCGACCATTTCATCTTCTTCGAAACGTTCCAGCGCGTCACTTAATCCGGAGCGCGCGCCGCGAGGTAAATCGCATTGCGTGATATCACCGTTGACAATAACCGTCACATTTTCCCCGAGGCGGGTTAAAAACATTTTCCTTTGCGCGGCAGTCACATTCTGCGCCTCGTCAAGAATGACGACTGCATTTTCAAAGGTACGTCCACGCATATAGGCGAACGGCGCGATTTCCACCTTCCCTATTTCCGGTCGCAGGCAATACTGCATAAAGGAAGCTCCTAAGCGCCGCAGCAGCACGTCGTAGACCGGGCGAAAATAAGGAGCAAACTTTTCTGCGATATCTCCAGGTAAGAAGCCAAGATCCTCATCGGCTTGCAATACTGGACGGGTGACGATAATCCTGTCGACATCCTTATGTATCAGGGCCTCTGCCGCTTTTGCCGCACTGATCCAGGTTTTTCCGCACCCGGCTTCGCCCGTGGCGAATATCAGCTGCTTACTCTCAATAGCCTTCAGATAGTGCAATTGCGCTTCATTTCGCGCGAGGATGGGCGAGGTATCGCGACTATCGCGGGCCATACCAATGGCTTCTACGCCGCTCATCTGCACAAGCGAGGTGACCGATTCTTCTTCACGCTGTTTATGGCTGCGCGAATCCCGTCTCAGCACACGTTTTGCCTCGCGACGAGCTTTGATCACTGCTTTTTGTCTTCCCATGGAGAGCACCTTGAGTTGTTTGTATTCATCACACGCGCCGTTGGCAGCGCGATTATGCGCACGAACATCAGAGGGTTGGTGGATTTGCCCCTATATTTCCAGACACCTGTTATCACTTAACCCATTACTGGCCCGCTGCCGTAGATATTCCCGTGGCGAGCGATAACCCAGTGCACTATGCGGATGCCATTCGTTATAATGCTCGAACGCCTCTGCAAGGTTCTTTGCTGCCGTTAACCCGTCTGGTTTGGGCATGATACTGATGTAATCACGCTTTATCGTTTTCACGAAGCTCTCTGCTATGCCGTTACTCTCCGGACTCCGCACCGCCGTGTTCTTCGGTTCAAGTCCCAGCATCCGGGCGAACTGGCGTGTTTCATTAGCCCGGTAGCATGAACCATTATCCGTCAGCCACTCCACTGGAGATGTCGGAAGCTCGCTGCCGAAGCGGCGTTCCACCGCTCCCAGCATGACGTCCTGTACTGTTTCACTGTCGAAGCCGCCCGTAGTGACCGCCCAGTGCAGTGCCTCACGGTCACAGCAGTCCAGCGCGAACGTGACCCGCAGTTTTTCTCCGTTATCACAGCGGAACTCGAACCCGTCAGAGCACCATCGTTGATTGCTTTCTTTCACGGCCACTTTGCCAGTATGTGCCCGTTTCGATGGCGGTACAGCGGTTTTTCGCTCAAGCAACAGCGCATTCTGGCGCATGATCCGGTAAACACGTTTGGCATTGATAGCAGGCATACCATCAAGTTCGGCCTGTCTGCGAAGCAGCGCCCATACCCGACGATAACCATACGTGGGCAGCTCTCCGATAACATGGTGTATACGGAGAAGCACATCCGTATCATCTGAGTGACGGCTGCGGCGACCATCTTTCCAGTCATCGGTTCGTCTGAGAATGACGTGCAACTGCGCACGCGACACCCGGAGACAACGGCTGACTAAGCTTACTCCCCATCCCCGGGCAACAAGGGAGACCGTCATTCCCGGTTCAAAGCTCTGCTGAACAATAGCGATCTTTTCCTGTGTAGTACGCCGTCTGCGTTTCTCCGGCCCTAAGACATCAATCATCTGTTCTCCAATGACTAGTCTAGAAACTAGTATTAAGACTATCACTTATTTAAGTGATATTGATTGTCTGGAGATTCAGGGGGCCAGTCTATATATCAATTAATCATTAGTTTAAAAGCTTGTTCAACTGCATACATCATTAGCGTTTAAGCCAGTGAACAGGAAGTTTACTGGCTTAATTACAGTAATATAGTGTATCGCTATGCTCACTGAGTCTTAGATCTCCACCGTCGGTCTAATATTCGCACTCCTGCTAACAACCGGTAATCAAATCGTCCTCCGGTATTGAAAGTTAATACACAAATCAGGATGATGGAGGCTCATACTGGTACAGCGCGACCACTTATGCAGGCGTCTCTGTCAGGTTTGTTGCCCGGATCACCCGCATCAGGGACAGGGCTGTTCAGTTATCCGCAGGAGAAAATATGTCACTCAAGGCTATCGCCGCCGAACTCGGGATCTCTGTCACCACAGTCAGCCGGGCGCTTGGCGGATTTTCGGACGTTTCCGCTTCGACCCGTGCACGTGTAGAAGCGGAAGCTCGGCGTCGTGGTTATCGCCCGAATACCCTGGCAAGACGTCTCAAAACCGGTAAAACCGATGCGGTCGGCCTGGTCTTCCCTGAACATGCTGTACTGTTCAGCAGTAGTGTGTTTGTGGATATGGTCAGTTGTATCAGCCGGGAACTGGCCCGCCATGATATTGACTTACTGCTGATAGCCGATGATGAACGGGCTGACAGCCACAGCTATATGCGTCTGGTCGAAAGCCGCCGGGTTGATGCCCTTATCGTGGCGCACACGATGGATAATGACCCGCGTCTTACACACCTGCAGGAGGCCGGTATTCCGTTTCTGGCACTCGGTCAGGTGCCGTCCGGTCTTCCCTGTGCCTGGTTTGACTTTGATAACCATGCAGGAACCTGGCAGGCCACACAGCACCTGATTGCCCTGGGCCATCAGCGAATTGCCCTGCTGAGTGAGGACAACTCCCGTGCCTATGTCACTGCACGACGTCAGGGATGGCGCGATGCCCTGAGTGAACATGGTCTGCCTGAGACCTGGCTACGCCGGGTCTCTCCCACCCGACGCTCAGGTTTCCAGGCAGTGACTGAGTTAATGTCACTTCCGCTTCCCCCGACGGCCATTATTACCGACAGTGACCTGATCGGTGATGGCGCGGCCATGTCGCTGCAGTTATCCGGTCATCTGTCCGGAGAGGATGCCGTCTCTCTTGTGGTTTATGATGGTCTGCCGCAGGACAGTATTATTGAACAGGATGTGGCTGCAGTTCTTCAGTCAACACGACATCGCGTCGGTCGTCAGATTGCCGACATGATACGCCAGCTGGTCACGAATGTTTCACCTGAAATGCTACAAGTACTCTGGCAGCCGGAATTTCATCCTGGCAAGACAACGCTTGCTCCCTCCGCCTGATTTTTAATCCCGCTCACAAATTCGAATCGTTTCGGTTGCTATCCGAAACGATTCGGATCAACAGTAAGGCATACCCGAAAACGGAGATGTCTTATGGAACCGATGTACCGCAGGCTGACCAGTCCCCACTCAGACCTGATTATTAAAACCCACCCGTATGCAGAGATTGTCTGGTGGGGATCCACCCTGAAACACTTTTCACCGGATGACTGTATCAGCCTGGAAAGGCCGGTTGCGAATGGTCGTCTGGATACCGACACCCCACTGACGCTGATGGCCGAAAACGGCGCGGGACTTTTTGGCTCGCCGGGGCTGGAGGGACACCGCAACGGGCTGGATGCGTCCCCTGTGTTCCGTACCATCAGCGTGGTACAGGCCGGAGAATCACTCACCCTGACCAGTGAGGATGCAGTGGCGGGTCTGCGCATGGTCAGTGAACTGGTGCTGACATCGTCCGGTGTGCTGAAGATGCGTCATGCCCTGACGAACCTCCGTGAAGGGGACTGGCAGGTGAACCGCTTCGCCATCACGCTCCCTGTGGCTGAAAGGGCAGAGGAAGTCATGGCCTTCCACGGACGCTGGACTCGTGAGTTTCAGCCGCACAGGGTCCGTCTCACACATGACGGTTTTGTGCTGGAGAACCGCCGGGGCCGCACGTCCCATGAGCATTTTCCGGCACTGATTGCCGGTGCCCCCGGTTTCTCAGAACAGCAGGGCGAGGTGTGGGCCGTACATCTGGGCTGGAGTGGCAACCATCGCATGAAATGTGAGGTCAAAACTGACGGACGGCGTTACCTCCAGGCGGAAGCACTGTGGATGCCCGGAGAAAAAGCCCTGAAGAAGGATGAGACCGTGTACACGCCGTGGCTGTACGCCAGCTATTCCCCGGAGGGACTCAATGGTATGAGTCAGCAGTACCACCGTTTTCTGCGCGATGAAATCATCCGTTTTCCTGAGCAGAAACCCCGTCCGGTGCACCTCAATACCTGGGAAGGTATTTATTTTGACCACGACCCGAACTACATCATGCAGATGGCCGGACGTGCGGCAGCGCTTGGCGTTGAACGTTTCATTATCGACGACGGCTGGTTTAAGGGACGCAATGATGACCATGCGGCTCTGGGCGACTGGTATCTGGATGAACAGAAGTATCCGGACGGACTGATGCCGGTGATTAACCATGTGAAATCACTCGGCATGGAGTTCGGTATCTGGGTGGAACCGGAAATGATTAACCCGGACTCTGACCTCTTTCGCCGCCATCCTGACTGGGTACTGTCAATGCCGGGGTACACACAACCAACCGGGAGACATCAGTATGTTCTCAACCTGAACATTCCTGAGGCCTTTGCTTACATTTATGAACGCTGTTTATGGCTGCTGGGCGAACACCCAGTTGACTATGTGAAATGGGACATGAACCGCGAGCTGGTCCAGGCCGGGCATGAAGGTCGGGCGGCGGCGGACGCGCAGACCCGTCAGTTTTACCGGCTGCTGGATCTCCTGCGCGAACGTTTTCCCCGTGTTGAGTTTGAGTCCTGCGCTTCCGGCGGTGGACGTATCGACTTTGAGGTTCTGACCCGCACGCACCGCTTCTGGGCTTCTGACAACAATGACGCCCTGGAGCGCTGCACCATACAGCGTGGCATGAGTTACTTTTTCCCGCCGGAGGTTATGGGGGCACACATCGGTCATCATCGCTGCCATGCCACCTTCCGGCAGCACAGCATTGCCTTTCGCGGTCTGACGGCCCTGTTCGGTCATATGGGACTGGAGCTGGATCCGGTAACGGCCGGAGAAGAGGAATCCGCCGGTTACCGCCGCTATGCCTCGCTCTACAAAGAATGGCGGCAGCTTATCCACACGGGCACCCTATGGCGGGTGGATATGCCGGATGCGGCGACACAGGTGCAGGGGGTGGTCAGCCCGGATCAGTCGCAGGCGCTCTTCCTGGTGAGCCAGCTTGCCATGCCGGATCACACCCTGCCGGGTGCTCTACGTTTTCCGGGGCTGGCACCACAGGCCCGTTACCGGCTTCGTGTTGTTGACCATCCGGATATTCAGCTGGTCGGTGAAGGCGGGCATACCATGCGCAGGCTGCCCGGCTGGATGAACCAGACCTCCGACATCAGTGGGGAATGGCTGGCGCAGGCCGGTATTCAGCTTCCCGTACTGGATCCGGAAAGCGCCATGCTGATTGCCCTTGAACGTTTGGCATAAAAGGACCGGAGCCGGTCACGGCTCCCTGCACTCAGTCCCGTGAGGATAACAATAATGAATACTGTCAGTACTCATAAAAACCCCGATTTCTGGATATTTGGTCTGTTCTTTTTTCTCTACTTTTTCATCATGGCAACCTGTTTCCCGTTTCTGCCCGTCTGGCTGTCAGACATTGTGGGGCTGAGTAAAACGGATACCGGGATTGTTTTTTCATGCCTCTCCCTGTTTGCCATCAGCTTCCAGCCGCTGCTGGGGGTCATCTCAGACCGTCTTGGCCTGAAAAAACACCTGATGTGGATCATCAGCCTGCTGCTGGTCCTGTTTGCACCGTTCTTTCTGTACGTTTTTGCGCCGCTGCTGCGGTTCAACATCTGGGCCGGAGCACTGAGCGGCGGGATTTTTATCGGCTTCGTTTTTTCTGCGGGAGCCGGTGCCATCGAAGCCTATATTGAACGTGTCAGCCGCAGCAGCGGATTTGAATACGGTAAGGCCCGGATGTTCGGCTGTCTGGGCTGGGCGCTGTGTGCCACCACGGCAGGGCTGCTTTTCAACGTGGATCCGTCCCTGGTATTCTGGATGGGGTCCGGCTGCGCATTGCTGCTGGTCCTTCTGGTGGCGCTGGCGCGTCCCGGAACCAGTCAGACAGCGATGGTCATGAATGCGCTGGGTGCCAACTCGCCCGTGATTTCCGCCGGAATGGTGTTCAGTCTGTTTCGTATGCGTCAGATGTGGATGTTCGTGCTTTACATGATTGGGGTGGCCTGCGTCTATGACGTGTTTGACCAGCAGTTTGCCACGTTCTTCCGTGCATTTTTTGACACGCCGCAGGCGGGGATCCGGGCATTTGGTTTTGCCACCACGGCTGGCGAGATTTGCAATGCCATCATCATGTTCTGCTCCCCCTGGATAATCAACCGCATTGGTGCCAAAAACACACTGCTTGTCGCGGGTCTGATTATGACCATCCGCATCACAGGGTCGGCCTTTGCCACCACGGCTACTGAAGTGGTGATCCTGAAAATGCTGCATGCCCTTGAAGTCCCATTCCTGCTGGTTGGTGCGTTCAAGTATATCACCGGCGTGTTTGATACCCGGCTGTCGGCCACCATTTATCTGATTGGCTTTCAGTTCTCCAAACAACTGGCGGCGATATTCCTCTCAACCTTTGCAGGTCACCTGTATGACCGCATGGGGTTCCAGAACACCTATCTGGTTCTGGGCGGTATTGTCCTTGCGGTCACCGTGTTATCGGCTTTCACCCTGAGCAGTACCCATAAAACGGCTGCCCCGTCAGCAGAAACCGCTACAGCACAGACGGAGGTTCGCTTATGAAACAGCGTCTTGCCTCTGCACAGGTTGCACTTGATACACTCCGCGCCCGTCGTGGTGATACCTGGTACCCGGTTTTTCATCTGGCTCCACCTGCCGGATGGATGAATGATCCGAACGGGCTTATTTATTTCAGCGGTCGCTATCACGCATTCTTTCAGCACCATCCGGCAAGTGAACATCAGGGGCCGATGCACTGGGGACATGCCACCAGTCCGGACATGCTGCACTGGCAGCATGAGCCGGTTGCGCTGGCACCCGGTGATGAATATGACCGGGATGGCTGTTTTTCCGGCAGCGCAGTGGACGACAACGGCGTGCTGTCGCTTATCTACACCGGTCATCTCTGTCTGGAGGATCGGGGGGATGACAGCATCATCCGCGAAGTCCAGTGTCTGGCAACCAGCCGTGACGGCATTCACTTTGAGAAACAGGGCTGCGTGCTGACGCCACCGGAAGGCATCATGCATTTCCGTGACCCGAAGGTCTGGCGGGAAGGGGGATACTGGTGGATGGTTATCGGCGCGCGGGATACCTCTGACACCGGTCAGGTGCTGCTGTATCGCGGCACATCCCTGCGGGACTGGCGCCAGGAACGGGTTCTAGCGCAGTCGGCAGCCGGAGAAAGCTATATGTGGGAATGTCCGGACTTTTTCCGCTGTGGCGACCATCACTGGCTGATGTTCTCCCCGCAGGGGATGACGCCCGGCGGATACCGGTTCCGCAACCGCTTTCAGAGCGGAGTTTTACCGGGTCACTGGCAGCCGGGGGCCGCCTTTGCCCTGAGCGGGGCATTTGAAGAACTGGATCACGGTCATGATTTTTATGCCCCGCAGTCCCTGGTCGCGGAGGACGGACGGCGCATCATCATGGCCTGGATGAATATGTGGGACTCCCCGATGCCTACAAAGCGTGAGGCCTGGGCCGGATGTCTGACCCTGCCGAGGGAACTTTTTGAACGCCATGGTCGTCTGTGTCAGCGTCCGGTTCGCGAAGCCGAATCCCTTCGCGGGACGTGCCAGCCGTTACACCCTGTAAGGCTCAGTGGCACGCAGTTGCTGGCTGAGGACGCACAGGCCGTGGAACTGGTGCTGACGTGGCATACCCTCGACAGTCAGGCAGAGCATTACGGCATCCACCTGGGAGACGGGCTCCGGCTGTATGTGGATAACCAGGCAGGACGGCTGGTGCTTTGGCGTCACTACCCGGATGAGGGGCTGGACGGTTACCGCAGTATCGCGCTGCCTGGCGCAGAATATCTGACGCTACGGGTTTTCCTGGACCGTTCATCGGTGGAAGTGTTCGTTAACGATGGCGATGCCACCCTGTCCAGCCGTATTTACCCGCAGCCCGGAACCCGCCGGTTGTCGCTATATGCAGCTCACGGCGAGGCTGTGCTGACGGACGGCTCACTGTGGACGCTGGCCTGAAATAATTCCACTGCCGTCGGTGACGGCAGTACTTTCGGTTCACCCGTAATGAAGGAAAGCACAATGGGATTACTGGGCAGGATTAAACAACTGATAAGTGAAAATGAGAAACCGGCGGAAGTCACCCGCGTGATGGCACCGCTGTCCGGTGAAATTGTCCCTCTGGACACGGTTCCGGATGCTGTGTTTGCCGGGAAAATAGTGGGGGATGGTATTGCTATCCGTCCTTCCGGCGGCGATACCTTGATGGCTCCTGTCAGCGGCACTATCGGTAAAATACTGGAGACAAACCACGCGTTTTCCATCCGCACCGACAGTGGCACTGAACTGTTCGTGCACTTCGGTATTAACACAGTTGACCTCAGGGGAGAGGGTTTCCGGCGTATTGCCCAGGAAGGCCAGCTGATCAGCACCGGTGACCCCGTCATCGGGTTTGACCTTGCGTTACTTCAGCAGAAAGCACAGTCCACGCTGACACCGGTGATTGTGGCGGACTCTGACCGTGTCCAGGAGATAACCCTGTTCTCCGGCCCGGTCATCGCCGGAGAAACACCGGTTTTTGATATCAGCAGCCAGTAAGCGCCATGAGTGACAATATCGCCAGCGGGCAGCTGGTATCAGGGAAAGCCGCACATCTGGCCTGGTGCGGGCTGGTAGCCCTGCATCTGGCCCGCCGGGATGGCCGGATTGCGTCAAAAATCCAGGAAAACCTGTTTCTAAACCGCTGGCGGAGCACAGCACTGAAACAGCACCGTTTTCCCCGCACATATCAGAGCCCTGCAGAGTGAAAGCGGGGCGAAAGATATCCGCAGCAGGCTGGAGTATCTGTGGCAGGCCTGCTCTGGTGATGTGTCGGTACAGACTGACCTGTTCCGCCTGACATTCGCCCTGGAAACCATCAGGGAGCAGGGCTGGTGCTGGCGGATACTGAGCGACCGGAAATGGGAGGGGCGTAATGTCGTGGTTCCGAACGGGGATGCCGGCAGCTTTTATCTTTCCCGCTCACGTCTTGAGGCGGCATTTGATTATCAGGGGAGGTTGCTGCATCCCCTGACCGGCGATGTGTCTGCCCTCGCTGCCCTGCTCCGGAATGCGGGTTGGTATCCAATTCCAGCCGGAACCACGGATATGGCGATGTTTGAGCTGTCTGTCATCCGCTGAATATGACTGATGAAAATCATGGAGTATGAATGAGTACAGTAAAAGTATGGGGTCTCGGTGATGCCGTGGTGGATTTATTACCGGAGAAGCCGGGCACGCTGTTGCAGTGCCCTGGTGGTGCGCCTGCCAATGTTGCCGTGGGCGTGGCCCGACTGGGGGGCCTGAGCGGGTTTGTCGGGTGTGTGGGGGATGACCCTTTCGGGCGTTTTATGCGCAAAACCCTGGCTGATGAGGGTGTGGACACGGCGTATATGCATACCGACCCTCTGTACCGGACTTCCACAGTGGTGGTGTCGCTGGTGCCGGGTGGTGAACGAACCTTCACATTTATGGTGCGCCCTTCGGCAGACCTTTTCCTTACCCCTGATGATTTACCGCCCTTTCGTGCCGGTGAATGGCTGCATACCTGCTCCAATGCCCTGAGTGCAGAGCCCTGCCGCAGCGCCACGTTTCAGGCCATGGAGAACATCCGGCAGGCTGGCGGCAGGGTCAGCTTTGACCCCAACATCCGGACTGACCTGTGGCAGAGCACATCGCAACTGCGTGAGTGTCTGCACCGGGCGCTCATGCTGGCGGATGTGGCAAAGGTATCGGAAGAGGAACTGTTCTTTATCAGCGGTGAACAGGATGTCCGGAAGGGAACCGATGTTCTGGCATCACATTATCCCCTGGCACTGCTGCTGGTAACCCAAGGAAAGGATGGCGTGATGGCTCGCTGGCAGGGAAAAAACCTGTACTTCCCGGCAACACCGGTGGTGAGTGTGGACACGACCGGTGCCGGTGACGCCTTCGTGGCAGGTCTGCTGGCAGCGCTGGCGGCAGAGGGGATGCCCTCCGGTGAGCAGGCACTCGCATCCGTCATCGAACAGGCCCAGCGCTGTGGTGCGCTTGCCACGACAGCAAAAGGTGCCATGACAGTGTTACCCCGTCGCCAGGATTTACTGAAACACCCCTGACCGTTTCCTGCCCGTAACCGTTGTGCACGTCATTTTTGTTGCGGGTGACTAAATCGATTTAGCTGTCAACAATACCTCTGTTTTTACAAGGATATAAAAATGAAAAAACACCTTCTCTCGTGTGCCATTCTGCTGGCCTGTTCCCCGGTCTTTGCGGCGGGGAATACCGACAGTATTGAAGCCCGGCTGGCGGCCCTGGAAAAACGGCTTCAGGATGCTGAAACCCGTGCTCAGAAGGCTGAATCACGGGCAACCGCTACAGAACAGCAGGTGCAGCAACTGGCCGCCACCCCGGCGACACAACCTGTTGTGCCACAGACCGTATCCGTACCACCGGAAAAGAAAGCGGACAATAGTGGTTTTGAGTTTCACGGCTATGCCCGCTCGGGTCTGCTGATGAACGATGCCGCATCCGGCAGCAAAAGTGGTCCGTATCTGACGCCTGCCGGAGAGACCGGTGGCTCGGTCGGGCGCCTCGGGAATGAGGGAGACACTTATGTGGAAACCGTGTTTGAGCACAAAAAGACGCTCGAAAGCGGGGCCACCACCCGGTTTAAGGTGATGCTGGCGGATGGTCAGAAAACCTATAACGACTGGTCGGCGAACTCCAGTGACCTTAACGTCCGCCAGGTGGTGGCTGAACTGGGAAATCTGCCGGACTTCACCGGGCCGCTGAAGCACAGTACGGTATGGGCGGGTAAACGTTTCGATCGTGACAACTTTGATATCCACTGGCTGGACTCGGACGTGGTTTTCCTCGGCGGAACCGGGGGCGGTATCTATGACGTGAAATGGAACGACACTCTGCGCAGTAACTTCTCCCTGTATGGACGCAATTTCGGGGAGATGGAGGATATCGATAACAACGTCCAGAACTATATCCTTACCATGAACCACTTTGCCGGGCCGTTCCAGCTTATGGTCAGCGGTATGCGGGCAAAGGATAATGATGACCGCAGGGACAATAATGGCGACCTTATCCATGCCAGTGCCGCCAGCCACGGTGTGCATGTGTTGGCCGGACTTCATAATGACAGTTTCTGGGGATTACGTGAGGGAACGGCGAAAATAGCACTTCTGTACGGGCATGGTCTGGGGGCGGAAGTGAAGGGGATTGGCTCTGACGGTGCACTACGCAGTGATGCGGATACTTGGCGTCTTGCTGCATATGGTACCACCCCGCTCGGAAACGGCTGGCATATCGCCCCGTCAGTCATGGCGCAGGGCAGTAAGGATCGCTATGCCCGTGGAGACAGTTATGAATGGGTGACCCTGAACACCCGCTTGATTAAGGAGGTGACGCAGAATTTTGCGCTGGCGTTTGAGGGCACTTACCAGTACATGGATCTGAAACCTGAAGGGTATAAGGACCGCAATGCTGTTAACGGCAGTTTTTACAAGCTGACGTTTGCGCCCACCCTCAAGGCAGGAGGTCTGGGGGACTTCTTCAGCCGTCCGGAACTGCGTCTGTTCGCCACCTGGATGGACTGGAGCAGCAGACTGGATAACTACGCCAGTGATGATGCTTTCGGCGGTAGCGGGTTTAATGCAGGCGGGGAATGGAATTTTGGCGTTCAGATGGAAACCTGGTTCTGAACACTAACGCTCCCGGTGTACCGGGAGCGTTGCCGGTCATTGTCCCGTAAATGAAAGCGTTGTTCATCAATAGGAATTTAAACCCCAAAAAGATTAAAAAAACACCTGAAAAAGGGCGCTTTCTCAGCATCGTCACACATGCCATAACTTCGACGTCATCAATTAAATGGACTTCATTGATTGATACCGGGTATCGTGACGGGAGCCTGTTTAGGATTCTGTGTAAATGCCTTTTCTCAGAAGTGACCGTCCAGGCGGTCACCGAACTCGATAATAAAGCGGCTCATTGCCATTCGCCAGTCCTTCAACGGCATCGTCCATTTCTGGGATGCAGACTGGATTGCCAGCCACACCACTTTTTTCACCGAGTCGTCTGTCGGGAACACTTTACGCTTTTTGATCGCATGGCGGATCACGCTGTTTAGCGACTCGATGGCATTCGTCGTATAGATCACTTTGCGGATGTCCGTTGGATAAGCGAAGAACGTGGCAAGATTCGGCCAGTTAGCCTGCCAGCTTCGGCTTATCTGAGGATAGCGACTGTCCCAGGCCGCAGCGAACGCTTCCAGTGCCTGCTGACCTGCCTCTTCCGTGGGAGCTTGATAAATCGCTTTCAGGTCGCGAGTGACGGCCTTGTAGTCCTTCCATGACACGAAGCGCAGGCTGTTGCGCACCATATGCACGATGCATAACTGGATGCGGGCCTTCGGATATACTGTGTTGATGGCATCCGGGAAGCCTTTCAGGCCATCCACACAGGCGATGAGGATATCGTTCAGACCGCGGTTTTTCAGTTCAGTCAGCACATTGAGCCAGAACTTCGCCCCTTCATTTTCGGCCAGCCACATACCCAGCAGTTCCTTCTGACCTTCGATATTGATGCCCAGTGCCAGGAACACCGATTTGTTGATGACGCGACTGTCCTGCCGAACTTTCAGGACGATACAGTCAAGATAAACAATGGGGTAAACAGCATCCAGTGGTCTGTTTTGCCATTCTACAACCTGCTCCATCACGGCATCGGTGACCTGAGCCGCCCCGGGAATCCTGGAGACTAAACTCCCTGAGAAAGAGGTAAACAGAATGACTAAAAATACTCGTTTTTCCCCCGAAGTCCGTCAGAGGGCGATTCGTATGGTTCTGGAAAGTCAGGGCGAATATGACTCACAGTGGGCGGCAATTTGTTCCATTGCCCCAAAGATTGGCTGTACACCGGAGACTCTGCGTGTCTGGGTGCGCCAGCATGAGCGGGATACCGGAGGCGGTGATGGCGGGCTCACCACCGCTGAACGTCAGCGTCTGAAAGAGCTGGAACGTGAAAATCGTGAACTGCGCCGCAGTAACGATATCCTTCGCCAGGCTTCCGCTTATTTTGCGAAGGTGGAGTTCGACCGCCTCTGGAAAAAGTGATGCCACTGCTGGATAAGCTGCGTAAGCTGTACGGGGTCGGACCGGTATGCAGTGAACTACATATTGCCCCGTCAACGTATTACCACTGTCAGCAACAGCGACATCATCCTGATAAACGCAGTGCCCGTGCGCAGCGCGATGACTGGCTGAAGAAAGAGATACTGCGCGTATACGATGGGAATCATCAGGTATACGGTGTGCGTAAAGTCTGGCGTCAGTTGTTACGGGAAGGAATCAGGGTAGCCAGATGTACAGTGGCGCGCCTCATGGCGGTTATGGGACTTGCCGGTGTTCTCCGGGGTAAAAAGGTCCGCACTACCGTCAGCCGGAAAGCCGTTGCCGCAGGCGACCGCGTAAACCGTCAGTTTGTGGCAGAACGTCCTGACCAGTTGTGGGTGGCTGATTTTACTTACGGTGTGCCCGGAGTTCAGGGCGGGCATGGATGCTTAAATGAACCGCGAGTCTGTCTGGAATATTGAACCGGTAACTCACGATGAGAAACCCAACAATCCCACCGGGTGTGACGGTGGAGA
>NZ_JAENDM010000059.1:0-22487 GCF_019375075.1 Escherichia sp. XD33 | reverse complement strand
ACATTTTAGCGGCGGGACACGCCGTTCTTGCCTGTGGAGAGATGGTGCAGTCAGGCCGCCCGTTGAAGCAGGAACCCACCGAAATGATTCAGGCGACAGCCTGAACGTAGCAGGGATCCACGTCCTTCAGGGCGTGGAGGATGTCAATATCGGTTTCTGTCAGCGATTAAATTCAACACCACGTAACAAACGCCTCCGGCAATTAATCCCCAAAACGCAGAACCAATCCCGACCAGCGTCAATCCACTTGCCGTTACCAGAAATGCCACCACCGCCGCGTCTCGCTCACGCTCATTATGCAGCGCCTGATACAAACTGCCGCCGATGGTACTTAACAGCGCCAGACCTGCCAGCATCTGGATCCAACTTACGGGCAGGGCAGCCATCATCCCGGTAATGGCACTACCAAACAGACCTGCGAGCAAATAGAAAATGCCTGCAACGGCAGCGGCCAGCCAACGTTGATCTTTATCCGGATGCGCTTCCGGGCTTTGGCAAATAGCCGCGCTGATTGCCGCAATACCGACGGAATAAACGCCGAAAGGGGAAAAAACCAGTGCCAGCAATCCAGTAAATACAATTAATGGCGAAACAGGAGCCGAATATCCAGCTGCTTTCATTGCTGCGATACCCGGTGCGTTTTGCGATGCCATCGTCACCAGAAAAAGGGGGAGTGCAACGCTCAGGCTGTGAGCAAACGAAAAATCAGGGGTAATATAAGTGGGGAGAACGGGTTTAAAGACAACATCAGTTGTGACAACGTCACCTTGCGCGATGACGATCACGATCCCAATAATCATCGCGGCAATTACCGCATAGCGCGGCGCAACGGCCTTGGTTGCCAGCCATACCAGCAACATACTTCCACACAACGTAAATTGACCGTCCAGACTGGCAAACGCCTGTAAACCAAAGCGTAATAAAATCCCGGCAAGCATTGCCGCCGCAAGCGAGTGCGGAATAATGCGCATCAGACGAGCAAAGAGTCCCGTTATGCCGCAGAGGACTATTAACGCGTTGGTGACAATAAAAACGCCGATGGCTTCGTTAAGTGTTAGTCCCTGCAATCCGGTGACCAACAAAGCCGCGCCAGGCGTTGACCATGCGGTGAGAACAGGTACGCGATACCATAATGTCAGAGTCAGCGTACTGACGCCCATTGCCAGCCCCAGCGCCGTCATCCAGCCAGAGATTTGTGCAGTGGTGGCTCCGGCGACAATCGCTGCTTGCCAGATTATTGCCGCTGAACTGGCGTAGCCAATTAATACCGCCAGAAACCCCGCCAGTAGCGTGGGTGGAGGAATAGAAAACAGACGCATAGTCACCTGTGCGTTATAGCGTACAGGCACCGTAGCATTTGTCCGTTATAACGCACAAGTGATAAACTTCCGTTTTGCCGGAGGAGTCGCATGGAAAATCTCGCTCGCTTTTTATCCGCCACACTTAAACAACTACGCCAGCAGCGCGGCTGGAGTCTTTCGCGACTGGCAGAAGCGACGGGCGTTTCTAAAGCAATGTTAGGGCAGATTGAGCGTAATGAGTCCAGTCCGACGGTCGCGACATTATGGAAAATTGCCACCGGGTTGAACGTACCATTTTCAACATTTATTTCTCCGCCGCAGTCCGCTACGCCTTCAGTTTATGATCCACAACAGCAGGCGATGGTGATCACTTCGCTGTTTCCTTATGATCCACAACTCTGCTTTGAACACTTCTCGATTCAGATGGCATCTGGTGCAATAAGCGAATCGACGCCCCATGAGAAGGGGGTAATCGAACATGTCGTCGTCATTGATGGACAACTTGATCTGTGCGTTGATGGGGAATGGCAGACCCTTAATTGTGGGGAAGGCGTTCGATTTGCTGCAGACGTCACGCATATCTATCGTAATGGTGGGGAGCAAACCGTACATTTTCATTCCCTCATCCATTACCCGCGCAGTTAAGCGGGAAAACTATTTCGCAACGTCGCGCTTGTGGCTAAAATAGCCGCCATTTTTCAGCTACTGGATAAGAATGTGACCGTATCTTCTCATCGACTTGAACTGTTAAGCCCGGCACGCGATGCCGCCATTGCCCGCGAAGCTATTTTGCACGGTGCCGATGCTGTTTATATCGGCGGCCCTGGTTTTGGTGCCCGTCATAATGCCAGTAATAGCCTGAAAGATATTGCCGAGCTGGTGCCGTTTGCCCATCGTTATGGTGCAAAAATTTTCGTCACGCTTAACACCATTTTGCATGATGATGAGCTGGAACCCGCGCAACGGCTGATTACTGACCTCTACCAGACCGGTGTCGATGCGCTGATTGTTCAGGATATGGGGATTCTGGAACTTGATATTCCGCCGATTGAACTGCACGCCAGTACGCAGTGCGACATTCGTACAGTTGAAAAAGCGAAGTTCCTCTCTGATGTTGGCTTCACGCAGATTGTGCTGGCGCGAGAGCTGAATCTTGATCAGATCCGCGCGATTCACCAGGCTACGGACGCGACCATTGAATTCTTTATTCATGGGGCACTGTGCGTGGCCTATTCGGGTCAGTGCTACATTTCTCATGCGCAAACAGGGCGTAGCGCCAACCGTGGCGATTGTTCACAGGCGTGCCGTTTGCCATACACATTGAAAGACGATCAGGGGCGGGTGGTTTCCTATGAAAAACATCTGCTGTCGATGAAAGATAACGATCAGACTGCCAACCTCGGCGCGCTGATTGATGCTGGTGTACGCTCCTTCAAGATTGAAGGGCGTTACAAAGATATGAGCTACGTGAAGAATATCACCGCCCATTATCGCCAGATGCTTGATGCCATTATTGAAGAACGTGGCGATCTGACGCGTGCTTCATCAGGTCGTACTGAACATTTCTTTGTTCCATCGACGGAAAAGACTTTCCACCGTGGTAGCACAGATTATTTTGTGAATGCCCGTAAAGGCGATATTGGCGCGTTCGATTCGCCGAAATTTATCGGCCTGCCGGTAGGCGAAGTAGTGAAAGTGGCGAAAGATCATCTCGATGTTGCCGTTACCGAGCCACTGGCAAATGGCGATGGCCTGAACGTGTTGATTAAACGTGAAGTCGTCGGTTTTCGTGCCAATACGGTCGAGAAAACCGGAGAAAATCAGTACCGCGTCTGGCCCAATGAAATGCCAGCAGATTTGCACAAAATTCGCCCGCATCACCCACTAAACCGTAATCTTGATCATAACTGGCAGCAGGCACTGACAAAAACCTCCAGCGAACGTCGGGTGGCGGTAGATATTGAACTGGGCGGTTGGCAGGAACAATTGATTCTGACTCTCACCAGTGAAGAGGGGGTCAGCATAACGCATACGCTGGATGGGCAGTTCGACGAAGCCAATAACGCCGAAAAAGCAATGAACAATCTGAAGGATGGTCTGGCAAAACTGGGGCAAACCCTCTATTACGCCCGCGATGTGCAAATTAATTTGCCGGGGGCGCTGTTTGTACCAAACAGTCTGTTAAACCAGTTCCGCCGTGAAGCTGCTGACATGCTGGATGCTGCGCGTCTTGCCAGTTACCAGCGCGGCAGCCGTAAACCGGTTGCTGATCCTGCGCCGGTTTATCCGCAAACGCATCTGAGTTTCCTCGCGAACGTTTACAACCAGAAAGCGCGTGAATTTTATCATCGCTATGGTGTGCAGCTGATTGACGCGGCGTATGAGGCACATGAAGAGAAGGGCGAAGTCCCGGTGATGATCACCAAGCATTGTCTGCGCTTTGCCTTTAATTTGTGCCCGAAACAGGCGAAAGGCAATATCAAAAGCTGGAAGGCTACGCCAATGCAACTGGTTAACGGCGATGAAGTATTAACGCTAAAGTTTGATTGCCGCCCATGCGAGATGCACGTCATTGGCAAAATCAAAAATCACATACTGAAAATGCCTTTACCGGGAAGCGTAGTGGCATCCGTAAGTCCGGATGAGCTGCTGAAAACATTGCCGAAGCGAAAAGGGTAAAACGCCAGTTTTCTGGTTACTCACCACTCATTGAATCTGCATGATATTGCCTGCCGGGTAAGGCGTCACGCCGCATCCGGTATCAAACGACTCAACGTTGTCCCGCTTCTGGTTTGCGCGATTTTTGCCAGTAAAAATGCTCGCGCAAACCTTCCGCCGACTCTTCCGCCACAGCACGCAATTCATCGCTGTCCGCTTCATGACGCAGCTGATGATCCACATTCTTTACCCACACAAATTCATGTCCTTTGTGCCCTGCCATGAGTTGTCCTGAGAACAGCGCACACGTTAATAAGACAACCGATAACGCCTTCGTAAACATCCTGCCACCTTTTTCTTACCTTTTGCCGCTATGATGCCGATCGTTTCTTGAGGTTATTATTCAGTTTTGCAAATTAGCGCAAAGAAATTCTGGAATCTTCCTTCCTGATTTTGCATTGCATTCTGTCGTTGCGGCGATTTAGTGCTATTTTCGAGCAAATTACACACGGAGGTAAACACTAATGTTTACTTTGTTGATATACTCAGCGGCAGGGAGGCGATGTGAAACAAAGCGAGTTCAGACGTTGGCTCGAATCTCAGGGCGTCGATGTAGCGAATGGCAGCAACCATTTGAAACTCAGGTTTCATGGGAGGCGCAGTGTCATGCCGCGTCACCCCTGCGTAAAGCAATCCTGAAACAACTCGGTTTGAGTTAATCGCCAATTAAAAAGGTTAATGACATGCGAGGGACAGTCGAAATTATGCGTTATCCCGTCACTCTTACACCCGCGCCGGAAGGCGGTTATATGGTTTCTTTTGTGGATATCCCTGAAGCGTTGACGCAGGGCGAAACTGTCGCTGAAGCGATGGAAGCGGCAAAAGATGCTTTACTGACCGCATTTGATTTTTATTTTGAAGATAACGAGCTTATCCCGTTACCTTCGCCATTAAATAGTCACGATCACTTTATAGAAGTACCTTTGAGCGTCGCCTCTAAAGTATTGCTATTAAATGCTTTTTTACAGTCAGAAATCACTCAGCAAGAGTTAGCCAGGCGAATTGGCAAACCTAAACAGGAGATTACTCGCCTATTTAACTTGCATCATGCGACAAAAATCGACGCCGTCCAGCTCGCGGCAAAGGCGCTTGGCAAAGAGTTATCGCTGGTGATGGTTTAATTACAGTTAACGAAAAGTTGTCATTTTTAACAACTGATATAGACTGCCGAATCATCTGCACATAATTACGATTCGATAATGAAAAAATACCAGCAGCTTGCAGAACAATTACGCGAGCAGATTGCGTCGGGTATCTGGCAACCCGGCGATCGTTTGCCTTCGTTGCGTGACCAGGTGGCGCTTTCAGGCATGAGCTTTATGACTGTCAGCCATGCCTATCAGTTGCTCGAAAGTCAGGGATATATTATCGCACGACCGCAGTCGGGTTATTACGTTGCGCCACAGGCAATAAAAATGCCGAAAGCGCCAGTCATTCCAGTCACTCGAGATGAAGCAGTCGATATCAACACCTATATTTTTGATATGTTGCAGGCCAGTCGCGATCCGTCGGTAGTTCCGTTTGCCTCGGCCTTTCCCGACCCGCGACTTTTCCCCCTCCAACAACTAAACCGCTCGCTGGCGCAGGTAAGCAAAACCGCCACGGCGATGAGCGTGATTGAAAATTTGCCGCCAGGAAACGCAGAACTGCGTCAGGCTATTGCCCGTCGCTATGCCTTACAGGGCATCACCATTTCTCCTGATGAAATTGTCATCACTGCCGGGGCGTTAGAAGCATTAAACCTCAGTTTGCAAGCGGTAACTGAACCGGGCGATTGGGTGATAGTAGAGAATCCTTGTTTCTACGGTGCGTTGCAGGCGCTGGAGCGGCTACGGCTGAAGGCGTTATCGGTGGCGACGGATGTTAAAGAAGGGATCGATCTTCAGGCGCTGGAACTGGCGTTGCAGGAGTATCCGGTGAAAGCGTGCTGGCTGATGACTAATAGCCAGAATCCACTCGGATTTACCTTAACGCCGCAAAAAAAAGCACAACTGGTGGCGTTGCTCAATCAGTACAACGTAACGCTGATTGAAGATGACGTTTACAGCGAACTTTATTTTGGACGGGAAAAACCGCTGCCTGCGAAAGCGTGGGATCGCCACGATGGCGTTTTGCATTGCTCTTCGTTTTCGAAATGTCTGGTGCCTGGTTTTCGTATTGGTTGGGTCGCCGCCGGCAAACATGCACGTAAAATTCAACGATTGCAGTTGATGAGTACGCTTTCCACCAGCTCACCGATGCAGCTTGCGCTGGTGGATTACCTTTCCACGCGCCGATACGACGCCCATCTTCGTCGCCTGCGTCGCCAGCTTGCGGAACGTAAACAACGTGCCTGGCAGGCACTGCTGCGTTATCTGCCTGCGGAAGTGAAAATTCATCATAATGACAGCGGTTATTTTCTCTGGCTGGAGCTTCCCGAACCGTTAGATGCGGGCGAATTAAGCCAGGCGGCACTGGCGCATCATATCAGTATTGCGCCGGGTAAAATGTTTTCTACCGGTGAAAACTGGTCACGTTTTTTCCGTTTTAATACCGCGTGGCAGTGGGGAGAGCGTGAAGAACAGGCGGTAAAACAATTAGGCAAACTTATTCAAGAACGGCTGTAATAGCGTTTAATTTAATTCCTCTTAGATTGGGTAATATGAATTTCGAATAGCAGTCATATTTCCTAACTCCTTGACTATACTCCAGAAGATAACCTTACAGACGGCATAATGCGCGGTAGCTCACAACCTGATTAAATTTTCTCAGGGGCGAAGGTGTGCCTGCAAGCCGCCGTCTATGGTTAAACAAGGAGATATTTTTACGGCACGGCGGCTGAACAATTAATTACGACAGGAGTAAGACCTTATGAGCAAGACATTTGCCCGCAGCAGCCTGTGTGCGCTCAGCATGACAATAATGACCGCTCACGCCGCCGAACCACCTACCAATTTAGATAAACCGGAAGGGCGTCTGGATATTATCGCCTGGCCGGGATACATCGAACGCGGACAAACTGATAAACAATACGACTGGGTAACGCAGTTCGAAAAAGAGACAGGCTGCGCGGTGAATGTGAAAACCGCCGCGACTTCCGATGAAATGGTCAGTCTGATGACCAAAGGGGGTTACGATCTGGTTACGGCATCCGGCGATGCCTCGCTGCGTTTGATTATGGGTAAACGCGTGCAGCCGATTAATACCGCATTGATTCCCAACTGGAAAACGCTCGATCCGCGCGTGGTTAAAGGCGACTGGTTTAACGTGGGCGGCAAAGTCTATGGCACGCCATATCAATGGGGTCCGAACCTGCTGATGTACAACACTAAAACCTTCCCGACGCCGCCGGATAGCTGGCAAGAGGTTTTTGTTGAGCAAAATCTGCCGGACGGCAAGAGCAATAAAGGCCGCGTTCAGGCTTATGATGGCCCTATCTATATTGCGGACGCTGCGTTGTTCGTTAAAGCCACTCAGCCGCAGTTGGGCATCAGCGATCCGTATCAACTCACCGAAGAACAGTACCAGGCGGTGCTGAAAGTGCTGCGCGCTCAACACAGTTTGATCCATCGCTACTGGCATGACACTACCGTGCAAATGAGCGATTTCAAAAACGAGGGTGTGGTTGCTTCCAGTGCCTGGCCCTATCAGGCCAACGCCCTGAAAGCCGAAGGCCAGCCTGTTGCTACCGTTTTCCCGAAGGAGGGTGTTACCGGTTGGGCTGATACCACCATGCTGCATAGCGAAGCGAAACATCCGGTTTGCGCCTACAAATGGATGAACTGGTCATTAACGCCAAAAGTGCAGGGCGATGTGGCGGCCTGGTTTGGCTCGTTACCGGTAGTGCCGGAAGGGTGTAAAGCCAGTCCGTTATTAGGCGAAAAAGGTTGTGAAACCAACGGTTTTAACTATTTCGACAAAATCGCCTTCTGGAAAACGCCTATAGCAGAAGGGGGCAAGTTTGTTCCCTACAGTCGCTGGACGCAGGATTACATTGCCATTATGGGCGGTCGCTAACTTCGCTGGGGTGCTTTATGACGTACGCAGTGGAGTTTGACAACGTCTCGCGGTTGTACGGTGACGTGCGCGCAGTAGATGGCGTCAGTATTGCGATAAAAGATGGTGAGTTCTTCTCTATGCTGGGGCCGTCCGGCTCCGGCAAAACCACCTGCCTGCGCCTGATTGCTGGCTTCGAACAGCTTTCCGGCGGGGCTATCTCTATCTTTGGTAAACCCGCCAGCAATCTGCCACCGTGGGAGCGGGACGTGAATACTGTCTTTCAGGACTACGCGCTATTTCCGCATATGTCGATTCTTGACAATGTCGCCTATGGGCTGATGGTCAAAGGCGTGAATAAAAAGCAGCGGCACGCAATGGCGCAAGAGGCGCTGGAGAAAGTGGCGTTGGGGTTTGTACATCAACGTAAACCGTCACAACTTTCTGGTGGTCAGCGCCAGCGGGTTGCTATCGCCAGAGCATTGGTGAATGAACCGCGCGTATTGCTGTTGGATGAACCGCTCGGCGCACTGGATCTCAAATTGCGTGAGCAGATGCAGCTGGAACTGAAAAAACTGCAACAGTCTCTCGGTATCACTTTTATCTTCGTTACCCACGATCAGGGCGAAGCGTTATCGATGTCCGATCGTGTGGCGGTTTTCAATAATGGACGCATTGAGCAGGTCGATTCCCCGCGCGATCTCTATATGCGCCCGCGCACGCCGTTTGTTGCCGGGTTCGTTGGTACATCGAATGTTTTTGATGGACTGATGGCAGAGAAACTTTGTGGCATGACGGGAAGCTTCGCCCTGCGACCGGAACATATCCGCCTCAACACCCCTGGTGAACTGCAGGCCAATGGCACGATCCAGGCGGTGCAATATCAGGGCGCGGCAACTCGTTTTGAACTGAAATTGAACGGCGGTGAAAAACTGCTTGTGAGTCAGGCCAATATGACAGGCGAAGAACTGCCTGCCACGCTCACGCCCGGACAACAGGTGATGGTTTCCTGGTCGCGTGATGTGATGGTGCCGCTGGTTGAGGAGAGGTGAATGGCGATGAATGTATTGCAATCACCTTCACGTCCAGGTCTGGGTAAGGTGTCCGGTTTCTTCTGGCGTAATCCGGGGCTGGGGCTGTTTTTACTGCTGCTTGGCCCGCTAATGTGGTTTGGCATTGTCTATTTCGGCTCGCTGCTGACACTGTTATGGCAGGGATTTTATACTTTTGACGATTTCACCATGTCGGTAACGCCGGAACTGACGCTGGCGAATATCCGTGCGCTGTTTAATCCGGCGAATTACGACATCATTCTCCGCACGCTGACTATGGCTGTGGCAGTCACTATCGCCAGCGCCATTCTGGCTTTTCCAATGGCGTGGTATATGGCGCGCTATACCAGCGGGAAAATGAAAGCGTTTTTTTATATTGCGGTAATGTTGCCGATGTGGGCGAGCTACATTGTTAAAGCCTATGCCTGGACGTTATTGCTGGCAAAAGATGGCGTGGCTCAGTGGTTTTTACAACATCTTGGGCTGGAACCACTGCTGACTGCGTTCCTTACATTACCTGCGGTGGGCGGAAATACGCTGTCAACTTCCGGGCTGGGGCGCTTTCTGGTGTTTCTCTATATCTGGTTGCCGTTCATGATCCTGCCCGTTCAGGCGGCGCTTGAGCGTTTGCCGCCGTCATTGTTGCAGGCGTCGGCTGATCTCGGCGCACGTCCACGACAAACCTTTCGCTATGTGGTGCTGCCGCTGGCAATCCCGGGTATTGCCGCTGGCTCTATCTTTACCTTCTCACTCACACTGGGCGATTTTATCGTCCCGCAGCTGGTTGGTCCTCCAGGATATTTTATCGGCAATATGGTTTATTCCCAGCAGGGGGCGATTGGCAATATGCCGATGGCGGCGGCATTCACCCTGGTGCCGATTATTCTCATCGCACTGTACCTGGCGTTCGTGAAACGTCTGGGAGCGTTCGATGCACTCTGAACGCGCACCGTTTTTCCTCAAACTGGCGGCCTGGGGCGGCGTTGTTTTCCTACATTTTCCCATCCTGATAATCGCCGCCTATGCGTTTAACACTGAAGATGCGGCGTTTAGTTTTCCACCGCAGGGCCTGACGCTGCGCTGGTTTAGCGTGGCAGCACAGCGTAGTGATATTCTTGATGCCGTGACACTGTCACTTAAAGTGGCGGCGCTGGCGACATTAATTGCGCTGGTGTTAGGGACGCTGGCAGCTGCCGCGCTGTGGCGACGAGACTTTTTCGGCAAAAACGCCATTTCGCTGTTACTGCTGCTGCCCATTGCGCTGCCGGGCATTGTCACTGGTCTGGCGTTATTAACCGCCTTTAAAACCATCAATCTGGAGCCGGGATTTTTCACCATCGTGGTCGGTCATGCGACTTTTTGTGTAGTTGTGGTGTTTAACAATGTCATCGCCCGTTTTCGCCGCACCTCCTGGAGTCTGGTTGAGGCGTCAATGGATCTTGGGGCCAATGGCTGGCAAACCTTCCGCTACGTAGTGTTGCCGAATCTCAGTTCGGCGTTACTGGCAGGAGGAATGCTGGCGTTTGCCTTGTCGTTCGATGAAATCATCGTTACGACCTTTACGGCAGGTCATGAACGAACGTTACCGTTGTGGTTGCTCAATCAGCTTGGGCGACCGCGTGATGTACCGGTAACTAACGTGGTGGCACTGCTGGTTATGTTGGTAACAACCTTGCCGATCCTGGGGGCCTGGTGGCTAACCCGCGAAGGCGACAATGGTCAATAACCACTGATACAGGAATATGCTATGCAACATAAGTTACTGATTAACGGAGAACTGGTTAGCGGCGAAGGGGAAAAACAGCCTGTCTATAATCCGGCAACGGGGGACGTTTTACTGGAAATTGCCGAGGCATCCGCAGAGCAGGTCGATGCTGCTGTGCGCGCGGCAGATGCAGCATTTGCCGAATGGGGGCAAACCACGCCGAAAGTGCGTGCGGAATGTCTGCTGAAACTGGCTGATGTTATCGAAGAAAATGGTCAGGTTTTTGCCGAACTGGAGTCCCGTAATTGTGGCAAACCGCTGCATAGTGCGTTCAATGATGAAATCCCGGCGATTGTCGATGTTTTTCGCTTTTTCGCGGGTGCGGCGCGCTGTCTGAATGGTCTGGCGGCAGGTGAATATCTTGAAGGTCATACTTCGATGATCCGTCGCGATCCGTTGGGGGTCGTGGCTTCTATCGCACCGTGGAATTATCCGCTGATGATGGCCGCGTGGAAACTTGCTCCGGCGCTGGCGGCAGGGAACTGCGTAGTGCTTAAACCATCAGAAATTACCCCGCTGACCGCGTTGAAGTTGGCAGAGCTGGCGAAAGATATCTTCCCGGCAGGCGTGATTAACATACTGTTTGGCAGAGGCAAAACGGTGGGTGATCCGCTGACCGGTCATCCCAAAGTGCGGATGGTGTCGCTGACGGGCTCTATCGCCACCGGCGAGCACATCATCAGCCATACCGCGTCGTCCATTAAGCGTACTCATATGGAACTTGGTGGCAAAGCGCCAGTGATTGTTTTTGATGATGCGGATATTGAAGCAGTGGTCGAAGGTGTACGTACATTTGGCTATTACAATGCTGGACAGGATTGTACTGCGGCTTGTCGGATCTACGCGCAAAAAGGCATTTACGATACGCTGGTGGAAAAACTGGGTGCTGCGGTGGCAACGTTAAAATCTGGTGCGCCAGATGACGAGTCTACGGAGCTTGGACCTTTAAGCTCGCTGGCGCATCTCGAACGCGTCAGCAAGGCAGTAGAAGAGGCGAAAGCGACAGGGCACATCAAAGTGATCACTGGCGGTGAAAAGCGCAAGGGTAATGGCTATTACTATGCGCCGACGCTGCTGGCTGGCGCATTACAGGACGATGCCATCGTGCAAAAAGAGGTATTTGGTCCAGTAGTGAGTGTTACGCCCTTCGACAACGAAGAACAGGTGGTGAACTGGGCGAATGACAGCCAGTACGGACTTGCATCTTCGGTATGGACGAAAGATGTGGGCAGGGCGCATCGCGTCAGCGCACGGCTGCAATATGGTTGTACCTGGGTCAATACCCATTTCATGCTGGTAAGTGAAATGCCGCACGGTGGGCAGAAACTTTCTGGTTACGGCAAGGATATGTCACTTTATGGGCTGGAGGATTACACCGTCGTCCGCCACGTCATGGTTAAACATTAAGGATAATATTGCAGATCGTAAGAGTATGAGATGATCTTGCGTACTGTCAGAGCACTGATTTCTCTGACAGTACGTGCTGCGTGCAAAATCACTACATCAAATAAACCAGCCAAATCTCATAGAGATAAGAGTAAACAAACCAACAGCAGCAAAGAAATTTATCAGTACTACAGTTCTACTGGAAACATTCATTTTTGCCACCTTTTATCATTGCCCCTATGTGTATAGTACGGGTTAAGAAAATCCGCAATAATACTCATTCTGAAGATGGATAAGGGCAAGTTGCTGTTTGATGATTTTTTCTCAAACTGGTGAAAAAACTTGATGCACGTCAAAAAATGACGCATATTTGCGCGCGTTTTATTCATCTGGCTGGACGCCCGTACATGTCTCTCTATCAACACATGCTTGTTTTTTATGCGGTTATGGCAGCAATCGCATTTCTTATCACCTGGTTTCTTTCTCACGATAAGAAACGCATCCGTTTCTTAAGCGCCTTTCTGGTGGGGGCAACATGGCCGATGAGTTTCCCGGTGGCGCTGTTGTTTTCACTGTTTTAAATCTTACTCACTGGCTTGACGGCACCACGCAGACTTATATCATTTGGATGAATCGATAAATTTCACAAGTGGCTAAGGAGAAAGTATGTCGCATCTGGATGAAGTCATCGCGCGCGTGGATGCCGCGATTGAAGAGAGCGTCATTGCCCATATGAACGAATTATTAATCGCCCTGAGCGATGACGCGGAGTTAAGTCGGGAAGATCGCTACACCCAGCAGCAACGTCTGCGCACAGCGATCGCCCATCACGGTCGCAAGCATAAAGAAGATATGGAAGCGCGCCACGAACAGTTAACCAAAGGCGGCACCATCCTCTGATTAAAATGAGCGTCTGGCTACCAACCAGGCGCCAACCACAAGTAAAATTGCGCCACAAATTGGGCCGAACAACGCCCGTAGTGGTACGCCATGACTGCGGAAGATATCCAGCATCAGACCGCCAATCAGCTGACTGGCGACCAGTACAGCAATAGTTGTCGCCGCTCCCACATTCTGATATCCGCTGATACTGGCGAAGACAAAAAACGATCCCAGCAAGCCAGGTATAAGTGTCCACCAGCGCACGCTGGACACCAGTTCGCCAAACCCCGCCATGCCTTGTTTAAACCATAAAATAGAAACAAAGAGCACAATCCCCACCAGTGAGTTCAGCAACATGGCGATGAGAATGGTAGAGGAGGTCTGGGTGATGCGCACCATCAGCGTGTTCTGGACAACCAGACCAATTCCGGCGGCAATCAAAAAAGCAAGGGTGAGCGACTGATTCATCCAATCGCGTCCGGTTCAGTGCGCTCGTCGAGTTGCAACTGCATAAATGTCAGATCCAGCCAACGACCAAATTTAGTGCCTACCTGCGGCATTTGCGCGGTGACGACAAATCCCAGCGACTGGTGGAGATGCAGCGAGGCCTGATTTTGCGATTCGATCCCGGCGACCATGACATGCTTCCCGCAATCCCGCGCTTCATCAATCAATCGGCTTAACAATTTACGCCCCAGACCTTTGCCCTGATGATCGGGATGGACATAAACCGAATGTTCCACGGTATGGCGAAAACCATCGAAACTACGCCAGTCGCCAAACGAGGCATATCCCGTCACTACGCCGTTTTCCTCGCTCACCAGCACTGGATAACCTGCTAAAGTCCGCGCTTCAAACCAGGCAATGCGGTTATCAGCATCCACCGTTTGGTCATTCCAGATAGCCGCCGTATACAACACGGCGTGGTTATAAATTTCCGCAATGGCAGCACAGTCGGCTTTGCGGGCAAAACGGATGGACATGTCTGGCCTCAATAAAATAATGATGATGATGTTATCAATACTATCGAAAACAGCCCGAAGCAACGGATTCCTCGATGAAATTATTGCGTGTTGCAGAGGGGATGTGACGGCTGCAAACAAAACCAATCCCGTGAGCCTGCTACTATTGATGGATTCATGCCAAAAGCACAGGAGAGCATTATGGGGCAACAAAAGCAGCGTAATCGACGTTGGGTTCTGGCCTCGCGTCCACATGGCGCACCTGTTCCGGAGAATTTCCGTCTTGAAGAAGATGATGTCGCCACACCGGGTGAAGGACAGGTGTTACTGCGCACAGTTTATTTGTCCCTGGACCCGTATATGCGTGGACGTATGAGCGATGAGCCATCTTATTCACCGCCTGTTGATATTGGCGGCGTGATGGTCGGCGGTACGGTGAGCCGTGTCGTGGAGTCGAATCATCCTGATTATCAGTCTGGCGACTGGGTGCTGGGCTACAGTGGATGGCAAGACTATGACATATCCAGTGGTGATGATCTGGTGAAACTTGGCGATCATCCGCAAAATCCATCGTGGTCGCTGGGTGTGCTAGGGATGCCAGGCTTTACCGCTTATATGGGCCTACTGGATATCGGTCAGCCTAAAGAGGGCGAAACGTTGGTGGTAGCTGCGGCGACAGGACCAGTGGGGGCGACGGTGGGGCAAATCGGCAAACTTAAAGGTTGCAGAGTGGTGGGGGTAGCCGGTGGCGCGGAAAAATGCCGCCATGCTACCGAGGTGTTAGGCTTCGATGTTTGTCTTGATCACCACGCGGATGATTTTGCCGAACAACTGGCGAAAGCGTGCCCAAAAGGTATTGATATCTATTATGAAAACGTGGGCGGTAAGGTATTCGATGCGGTGCTACCGTTACTTAATACATCTGCGCGCATTCCCGTCTGCGGATTAGTGAGCAGCTATAACGCTACAGAGCTACCACCCGGTCCGGATCGTTTACCTCTGTTGATGGCTACAGTGCTGAAAAAACGTATTCGCTTGCAAGGTTTTATTATCGCTCAGGATTATGGTCACCGCATCCATGAGTTTCAGAGGGAGATGGGGCAATGGGTGAAAGAGGATAAAATCCACTACCGCGAAGAAATTACTGACGGTTTAGAGAATGCGCCACAGACGTTTATCGGCCTGCTGAAGGGTAAAAACTTCGGCAAAGTGGTGATCCGCGTGGCGGGTGATGATTAAAGTTTCAACGGCGGCGTAAGCCGCCATAAAAATCCAGGCAAAAAGCTTATTTTCAGCTTTAATTAACTAACCACATCATTGTTCTGCTGCTAATAACAACAAAGGTGAGTGGTTTATGATTATTCACTTTAATACACCAGGTGAATTCCTTCTGCCATGCAGGCAGGGTTGGACAGAAAACACGCGAAGGAATTAAAATGCCTGGAACGGGAAAAATGAAACATGTCAGTTTGACTCTGCAGGTTGAGAACGACCTGAAACATCAGCTTAGTATTGGCGCATTAAAACCTGGCGCACGCCTGATTACTAAAAATCTGGCGGAGCAATTAGGTATGAGTATTACACCTGTGCGTGAAGCATTATTACGTCTGGTTTCGGTGAATGCGCTTTCTGTCGCACCTGCACAAGCACAAGCATTTACAGTTCCGGAAGTGGGGAAACGTCAATTAGACGAAATCAATCGGATCCGCTACGAACTGGAATTAATGGCAGTTGCTCTGGCTGTTGAAAACCTCACCCCGCAAGACCTTGCGGAACTCCAGGAATTGCTCGAGAAATTACAGCAGGCGCAAGAAAAGGGCGACATGGAACAAATCATTAATGTAAACAGGCTATTTCGCTTAGCGATTTATCATCGCTCAAATATGCCCATCCTGTGTGAGATGATTGAGCAACTGTGGGTCAGGATGGGGCCTGGTTTACATTATCTCTATGAAGCGATTAATCCAGCGGAATTACGGGAGCATATAGAAAACTATCATCTGTTACTCGCTGCGTTAAAAGCAAAAGACAAAGAGGGATGCAGACATTGTCTTGCTGAAATTATGCAACAAAATATTGCTATTTTATACCAGCAATACAATCGTTAAAGTAAATGCCCGGCAAATACCGGGCATCAAGGTAATTACTCAAATCTCCACGCAATATTCATGCCGACACCATAATTTCGTCCGGGCGAAGGTTCGTAATATCGCCCGTTTGACTCATTGACAATGACAGAACCAACGTATTCTTTATCGAATAAATTATCGACACGACCAAATAAATCCACAGTTAAATTGTGGTAATTGTATTTATACCCGGTGAATAAGCCGACGAGAGTATAAGACGGCGCTTTTGCCGTATTTTCATCATCTGCCATAATATCGCCCATATAACGCGCTTCCGTGCCTGCATACCAACCATCTTCCGGTACATAACCTATCGACGCAAAGCCCATATTACGGGCGATCCCTGGCATCCGATTACCGTTACAATCCTGTTCATTGCAAACATTGCTGCGATAGGTCGCATCAAGCCAGGTCCAGGACGCGTTTACGCGAAAATCTCCTGCGAAACGTTGATCCCATGCCAGTTCAGCGCCTTGACGACGGGTCTTTCCGGCATTTTTGTAAGTCGTACGCCCACCGCTACTGCTATCGACAACAATTTCATCATCAGTGTCGGTCTGAAACAATGCGAGACTAAGCAGCCCATCACCAATACGCGTTTTACTGCCGATCTCAATTGTATCGTTGGTGGATGGTTTTAAACCTAAGTTCATACCGCTTTGCCCATCAGCACGATAAGACAGCTCATTAATCGTCGGCGTTTCAAAACCTCGCCCGGCTGCCAGATAGATATTCCAGGCATCGGTCATTGCATATTTTAACGAACCGGCAGGTAGCCATTTATGATAACTGGCATCACCGCTGTCATCGCCGTTACCCGGAGTAACGTAATGGTCGTTGGAATCAAACCACACGGAGCTGTAGCGCACGCCAGCATCCAGCGACAGTTTTTCGCTCAGCTGCCACTGCGTCTGTAAATAGGGATCGATGTTCCACATCAGATTGCGTTCGTCGCGACGCAACTCACCTTTTTGCCCGTACTCCGGCATGCCGCTATTCAGGCGGAAGTTATTGTAGCCCTTGCGGTTTTCACTCATGTTTTCGTAGTTCAGGCCGGTAGTGAACGTGACCGGAACGCCCAGTTCACCACGGTGTGTCCAGCGGCTGTCTATTCCCTGGTAATGGCGTTGCAGGGTAATCACGCCGCCCGCATGTGACGGGTTAAGTTGTGGTGCCATGGGTATTGACTGGTACTGGGTCGTTTCTCGCTCTCCGGCATACATCATCACACTCATATCATCCCGCGAACTCAGGCTACGTTCATAGCGCAACCCAGCATGAGTTTGCTTGATGGTTTTTCGCGTGTCGTACTGTTCTGCACGAGGCGCTTGTTGTGGATTCGCCTTCCATTCTGCTTTGGTTAGCCCACCTGGGTCATCTGCTTTGATATCCACACTATTGAAAATCAGGCTTAATTTGCTGGCTTCATCAATGCGTACGCCCAGTTTGGCATTGGCTAAATTTTTCTGTGCGCCACTATGGTCACGATAGCCGTGGGTCGTAAAACGCGTGGTTGAGACGGTGTAATCAACATCGCCGGGTTGTGTGCCGTCTCCCGTTGCGCCCGTTGCTTTCAGCCCATAGCGCCAGCTGCCAAAACTGCCGTAGTAACTACTGGCTTCAATGGTTGGTGGCTGTTGTCCGGTCTGGGTGGTGACATTCATTACACCGCCAGACGCGTTGCCATACAGGGCAGAAAAGGGGCCACGCAGCACTTCCACATTTTGCACACTGCTTAAATCGATGTTGGATGTTTGCCCTTGCCCGTCGGGCATGGTGGCGGGAATACCGTCCACATACAGGCGAATACCGCGAATTCCGTAAGTGGAGCGGGAGCCAAATCCGCGAATCGACAGCTGTAAATCTTGCGCATAGTTCTGCCGATTTTGTACCTGCAAACCAGGCACGCTGGTCAGTGATTCGGACAAGTTAATGCGCGGTGTTGCCAGGCGCATCCCCTCGCCATCCACTACGCTTACTGCTGCTGGGGTATCCAGTTCTGAAACCACCTGCGGTGCGGCACTGACAATCATGGTTTGTTCATCAGCGGCAAAAACAACGGGGGAAAGGGCAAGTAGTGCGGGCAAAACGGTCTGTCGGACGGAAAAAATCTTCATGAAAAAAGCCAGGTTAAGAATGGGAAAACGCCGTTATGGTAATGAAATTGTAAATTTATGGAAAACGAAACGGCACGATACGTTAAGTAATTGAGAAAATTGTAGTCGTAACGGCAAGAAATGCTCCACATTTGAGAAAATAATGATTACCATTCCCATTTATAACAAGAGCGTAACGATGATTACGCTTAGCGAAGCATTGTGAAGCAGCAAAAATATCGGTTCATCAAAGGGAGTCGTCATGCATTTACGTCATCTGTTTTCATCGCGCCTGCGTGGTTCATTACTGTTAGGTTCATTGCTTGTTGCTTCATCATTCAGTACGCAGGCCGCAGAAGAAATGCTGCGTAAAGCGGTAGGTAAAGGTGCCTACGAAATGGCTTATAGCCAGCAAGAAAACGCACTGTGGCTCGCCACTTCGCAAAGCCGCAAACTGGATAAAGGTGGCGTGGTTTATCGTCTTGATCCGGTCACTCTGGAAGTGACGCAGGCGATCCATAACGATCTCAAGCCGTTTGGTGCCACCATCAATAACACGACTCAGACGTTGTGGTTTGGTAACACCGTAAACAGCGCGGTCACGGCGATAGATGCCAAAACGGGCGAAGTGAAAGGCCGTCTGGTGCTGGATGATCGTAAGCGCACGGAAGAGGTGCGCCCGCTGCAACCGCGTGAGCTGGTAGCTGATGATGCCACGAACACCGTTTACATCAGTGGTATTGGTAAAGAGAGCGTGATTTGGGTCGTTGATGGCGAGAATATCAAACTGAAAACCGCCATCCAGAACACCGGTAAAATGAGTACCGGTCTGGCGCTGGATAGCAAAGGCAAACGTCTTTACACCACTAACGCTGACGGCGAATTGATTACCATCGACACCGCCGACAATAAAATCCTCAGCCGTAAAAAGCTGCTGGATGACGGCAAAGAGCACTTCTTTATCAACATTAGCCTTGATATCGCCAGGCAGCGTGCATTTATCACCGATTCTAAAGCGGCAGAAGTGTTAGTGGTCGATACCCGTAATGGCAATATTCTGGCGAAGGTTGCGGCACCGGAATCACTGGCTGTGCTGTTTAACCCAGCGCGTAATGAAGCCTACGTTACGCATCGTCAGGCAGGTAAAGTCAGTGTGATTGACGCGAAAAGCTATAAAGTGGTGAAAACGTTCGATACGCCGACTCATCCGAACAGCCTGGCGCTGTCTGCCGATGGCAAAACGCTGTATGTCAGTGTAAAACAAAAATCCACTAAACAGCAGGAAGCTACCCAGCCGGACGATGTGATTCGTATTGCGCTGTAATAGATATGGCGAGGGTGAAAACGGAGAGACTTGCCTGACTTTTATCACGCCGCATGCGGCACACCTTCGTCAGTAATTTGAAGTTGCCCGGCACGTAGCCGGGCAATTTTGCAATTAGCTCGCCGTTTCAGGCTTAAACACGATTTCCTGTTTTTCTTCATCTTCCTCGACGACTGGCGCAGTGCTGTGAATTTCAGCAACGCGTTTGCGCACACCAAACCAGCCTATAACCAGCAGAATACCGATAATCGGCAGCGCCGCGATAGTATAAGTCCCGTTCGGGTAATCGAACGCCATCAGCACAAGGACACTCAGTAAAAACAGTAATGTCAGCCAGGAAGTGAAGGGCGCGCCAGGCAGTTTAAAACTGACATCCGCTGCTTTGCCTTCTTTAATCGCTTTACGCAGGCGCATCTGGCACACGATGATAAACGCCCATGAAGCGATGATTCCCAGCGACGCGAAGTTCAACACAATCTCAAATACGCGTGACGGCACCAGATAGTTGAGGAATACGCCGACGACATACACAACCAGTGTCGCCAGAATCCCGGCATACGGCACATGCTGACGGCTCATTTTCGCCATAAAACTCGGTGCGGAACCGCCCATCGCCATTGAGCGCAGAATACGCCCGGTGCAGTACAGGCCTGAGTTCAGGCTGGAGAGTGCAGCGGTCAGCACCACAATATTCATAATGCTGCCGATATACGGCACGCCAAGTTTAGAGAAGAAAGTCACAAAAGGACTCTGCCCGGCCTGGTATGCATTCCACGGCAGCAATAGCACCAGCAGAACCACCGAACCCACATAGAACAGACCGATACGCCAAATAACACTGTTGATCGCTTTCGGCACCATCGTCTGTGGATCTTTACATTCACCAGCCGCAGTACCTACCAGTTCAATCGATGCAAAGGCAAAAACCACCCCCTGGATAAGCACCAGTGCAGGCAGCAGCCCGTGCGGGAAGAAACCGCCATTATCGGTAATTAAATGGAACCCTGTGGTATTACCATCCAGCGGCTGACCACTACCGAGGAACACCGTACCCACCACCAGGAAGATCACAATAGCGAGCACTTTAATGAGTGCAAACCAGAACTCCATCTCTGCGAACCATTTCACACCGATCATGTTCATGGTGCCTACGATGGTCAGCGCAGCGAGCGCAAAGACCCACTGCGGCACGTCGCCAAACGCCCCCCAGTAATGCATATACAGCGCTACAGCGGTGATATCGACAATCCCCGTCATCGCCCAGTTGATGAAATACATCCAGCCAGCAACATAAGCGGCTTTCTCACCCAAAAACTCACGGGCATAAGAGACAAAACTGTCACTGGAAGGGCGGTGTAACACCAGCTCACCCAATGCACGTAGAATAAAAAATGAAAACAGGCCGCAGATCAAATAGACCAGTGCCAGTGCGGGCCCCGCCATTTGCAGTCGGGCTCCTGCACCTAAAAACAAGCCAGTGCCAATCGCGCCGCCAATGGCGATCATCTGTACCTGGCGATTGCCCATCGCTTTGTGATACCCCTCTTCGTGGGCATTAAGCCAGCGGCGTTTCGCGGCGTGTTGATCTGAAGTGTCGGTGTCGTGTTTACTCATTGCTCTCCCTGATTGCTTTAATGAAAAAGTCATATAAGTTGCCATGAACAATGTTTATTCATCCTGGCGATGATAGTTATCACCATTATTCTTTATGGGTATAAAACTATCGGCGCAGCATCCTACCCGTTATCGATAAACGATGCAAAACATCCCCTTACAATCCTGAAGGGGAATAATACAACTGACGAAAAAATGACAAATCCTTTTGCTGGTTAACCTGTGTACTGTCCTACACTTAATCTTTAAAAGATTGTGAGGGGCATATGATTAAGGTGTATGGCGTACCCGGATGGGGCTCTACAATCAGTGAGCTGATGCTAACACTGGCTGATATTCCTTATCAGTTCTTTGATGTCAGTGGTTTTGACCACGAGGGAGCTTCACGCGAGTTATTGAAAACCCTGAACCCGTTGTGTCAGATTCCGACACTGGCGCTGGAAAATGACGAGATTATGACGGAGACAGCGGCGATTGCATTGATGGTTCTCGATCGTCGCCCGGACCTTGCGCCACCGGTTGGGCGCGCCGAACGTCAGCTGTTTCAACGGCTATTGGTCTGGCTGGTTGCTAATGTCTATCCAACATTCACTTTCGCCGATTACCCTGAGCGTTGGGCTCCTGACGCACCTGAACAGTTAAAGAAGAATGTTATTGAATATCGAAAATCGCTTTATATCTGGTTGAATTCGCAGCTCACTGCTGAACCTTATGCGTTTGGTGAGCAACTAACGCTGGTGGACTGTTATCTTTGCACTATGCGCACATGGGGGCCTGGGCATGAATGGTTTCAGGATAATGCCACGAATATTAGTGCGATTGCTGATGCTGTATGTCAGTTACCGAAATTACAAGAAGTATTAAAAAGGAATGAAATTATTTGAGTGGGATACCAGAAGATTATGTTATTTATTATTCAGTAACTTTATCCACAATGATGGGCGTAATTAATTAAATTCATGGTATGTTTTTTAATTTATATCACTCTCCTTTTCATTCAGCGTGTCTATTTCATTTCCTCTGAAAAGAAACTAACTATTCACATTGTGCAGATGTTTCAGTTGTTATCACAGGCATTCTATAATCTCAAAATGTTTTTAATGATGGATATGCTCGGAGTTGGAGATGCAATTAATATTAATACAAATAAAAATATCCGGTAATGACTCCAACTTATTGATAGTGTTTTATGTTCAGATAATGCCCGATGACTTTGTCATGCAGCTCCACCGATTTTGAGAACGACAGCGACTTCCGTCCCAGCCGTGCCAGGTGCTGCCTCA